>CAWUMN010000019.1:0-17716 GCA_963923595.1 uncultured bacterium | reverse complement strand
TCCGGTGCCCTCGTAGCCGCAGGCGAGCAAACCCTCGCCGGGGCCGATAAACAGGGCTCCGCGGGACTTCAGCCGCGCGACATTTTCCTGCGTGGCGGGGTGTAGCCACATCTTGCCGTTCATCGCCGGAGCGATGACGACCGGCGCGCGAGTGGCGAGCGCGATGGAGGTGAGCGCATCATCGGCGATTCCGCAGGCGAGCTTGGCGATGAGGTTCGCCGTGGCGGGCGCGACGAGCAGAAGATCGGCGGCGTCCGCGAGCGCGATGTGGCCCGGATGCCAGGATTCCTTTTCGTCGAAAATCCCAGTTGTCACCGGCTGGCGCGAGAGGGTTTGGAAAGTGATCGGGGCGACGAACTCGGTAGCGGAGCGGGTCATCACGACATGGACCTCGAAGCCATCTTGCGCGAGGCGGCTCGTGAGGTCGGCGGCCTTGTAGCAAGCGATCGAGCCGCCAACGCCGAGGACGATGTTTTTTTTCTTCATCAAAAAGACAGGCTCAGCCGGCGGCTCAGGTAACGCTCGGCGCGCATGATGGCGCGGAATTTTTCGATGTCCTCCTCCATCGATCCGCTGATGAGAGTGTAGCGGTATTCGCGCCATTTCTCCATTTCGGAGGCGGCGTTTCGGAGGCGTGTGGCGATCTGGTCTTCGGTCTCGGTGCCGCGCTTGCGCAGGCGGCGGCCGAGTTCATCGAGTCCCGGCGGCATGATGAAAACATCGGCAAGCGCGTCCTGGATGAAACGGTCGGGGCATCGGCGGATGCTCGCCGCGCCAAGCGTATCCACATCGAGCAGGACATCGACTCCACGCTGGAGATGCGAGACGATGGTGGATTTCAGCGTGCCGTAATGGCGGCCATGGACCTCGGCGTATTCAAGGAAATCGCCGGCCACGATGTGGGCCTGGAATTTTTCCTCGGTCAGAAAATGGTAATCCTCGCCATCGACCTCGCCGGGCCTGGGAGCGCGGGTCGTGCAGGAAACGGAGTAGACGAAATCCGGCTTGTGGCGGAGCGAGGAGATGAGCGTGGTTTTTCCCGCGCCGGAGGGGGCGGAGATGACGAAAAGGATGCCGGTGCGTTGGATGTCGAGGTTACTCAATGTTGGCAAGTTGTTCGCGGATGCGGTCGAGTTCGGCCTTCGCGTCGATGACGAGTCGGGCGATGGCGGTGGTGGAGGATTTGGAGCCGATGGTGTTGAATTCGCGGCCGAGTTCCTGCGCGAGGAATTCCAGCGTGCGGCCGACGGGGCCCTTGGAATCCAGCTTGTCGCGGAACTGCGCGATGTGGCTGGCGGCGCGTTCGAGTTCTTCGGTGATGTCGCAGCGCTCGGCGAAAAACGCGACCTCCGAGGCAAGGCGGGCGTCATCGGGCTGGAGCGAAATGCCCGCTCGCTCGATGCGTTTGTGGAGCGACTCGCGGTGCAGTTGCGCCACGCGGCCGGCGTGGGGGGAGATTTTCTTGGCGAGGGATTCGAGTTTTTCGGCGCTGCGGAGAAGGGCTTTCTTGAGTGCAGCGCCTTCGCGCTTGCGGGTGGATTCCAGGCCGTCCAGAGCGCCCTCGAGCGCCTTCATCACCGGCTCGCGGGCATCATCGCCACCAGGCTCCGCCGAGCGCATCACGCCGGGGGCGCTCAGCACATCGGCCAGCGTGACACCGCCCTCGAGGCCGAGTTTTTTCTGGAGCTTCCGGGCTTGATCCACAAAAGCGGTGGCGCGCTTTTCATCGAAAAAATTCTTTGTTCCGGCGTCAGCTCTTTCGAGGTGGAGGTTCACCTGCACGCGGCCGCGCGAAATCCTCGCGAGAACTTTCTCACGAACTTCAGGCTCGAGCCAGGAGGCATCGCGGTCGGCGTGGAAGACCACCTCGGCCGTCTTGCGGTTGACGGAATGGCATTCGACCACGGCGGCCCAGACCTTCGTCCTCGCCTCTCCCCGCCCATGGCCTGTCATGCTTGTCATGTGCGACTATGTATCCGGCGCCGACTCGGGGTGTCGAGACGAACAACCCGCGCCGTGCCAAACGGAGTTCTCAGGGAATTCCATTGACGGGTCGAGGGCACTTGATCAGCATCTACCCCCTTTTCATCGCATGCGCCACACCATCTCGATTCTCGTGGAAAACAAATTCGGCGTCCTGACCCGCGTGGCGGGAATGTTCAGCGGCCGTGGATTCAACATCGATTCGCTGAATGTCGGCCCGACGCTCGATCCCTCGGCCTCCCGCATGACGATTGTCGTGCGCGGCGACGACAAAATCCTCGAGCAGGTCACCAAGCAGCTCGATAAACTCATCGATGTGATCGATGTGGAGGACTTCCGCGACGAGGAATATGTCGACCGCGAACTCGTCCTGCTTCGCGTGAATGCCGATTCCAAATCCCGCGCCGAGGTGATGCAAATCTGCGACATCTTCCGCGCGAAGATCATCGATGTGCAGCCCGAGAAACTCGCCATCGAGATCACCGGCACCGAGGCGAAAATCAGCAAATTCCTGAGCTTGATGGAAACCTTCGGCATCAGCGACCTCACCCGCACCGGCAAGGTCGCGCTCGCCCGCTCCAAGTAATCCCACCCATTTTTTTCAAACCAACCAAAAACACCATGCCTGCCAAAATCCACACCGACAAAGACGCCGACCTGAAAGTTCTCAAGGGAAAAACCCTCGCCGTTCTCGGCTTCGGCTCCCAGGGCCACGCCCACGCGCTCAATCTCAAAGAGAGCGGTTGCAAGGTCATCATCGGCCTTTATCCCAAATCCAAGAGCCGCGAAGTCGCGAAGAAGGCAGGCTTTGAAGTGTTCGACACCGACGAGGCCGTGCGCCGCGCCGATGTGATCATGGTCGCAATCCCCGACACCAAGCAACCTGCCGCCTACAAAAAAGACATTGAGCCGAACCTCACCAAGGGCAAGACGCTCCTCTTCTCCCACGGCTTCAGCATTCTCTATAAGACGATCGTTCCACCTAAGGATGTGAATGTAATCATGGTCGCCCCGAAAGGCCCGGGCCACATCGTTCGCCGCCAATACACCGAGGGCAAGGGCGTTCCCACGCTCATCGCCATCCACCAAAACCCCGGCAAGGACGCGAAAAAAATTGCACTCGCTTGGGCGAAGGGCATCGGCGGCACCCGCGGCGGCGTGATGGAAACCACCTTCAAGGAAGAGACCGAGACCGATCTCTTCGGCGAGCAGACCGTGCTCTGCGGCGGCGCCTCGGCGCTCGTCCAAGCGGGATTCGAGACCCTCGTCGAGGCCGGCTACTCGCCCGAGATGGCCTATTTCGAGTGCTTGCATGAATTGAAACTCATCGTGGACCTCATGAACGAATCCGGCATCGCCGGCATGCGTTTCTCGATTTCCGAAACCGCCAAGTGGGGCGATGTGCATGTCGGCCCGAAGATCGTCGACGCCTCCGTGAAGAAGCGGATGAAAGCGGCGCTCAAAGACATCCAGACCGGCAAATTCGCGAAGGAATGGATCAAGGAATACGAGGGCGGCTACAAAAAATACAACGCCCTCCTTAAGAAGGGCGAGCAGCACCCGATCGAGAAGACCGGCGAGCGCCTGCGTGGCCTGATGCCCTGGATCAAAAAGCGCAACCTCAAAGGCACCCAGGCCTCCTACTCGAACTAATCAGCCCTAGCGCCATGGCCTCCACCAGCACGAAACCCGTCAGCGTCGTCACCGGCGGTGCCGGGTTTTTGGGATCCCATCTCACGGACCGGTTGCTCAAGGAAGGTCACCGCGTCATTGCGGTCGACAATCTCATCACCGGGAATGTCGCGAATATCGAGCACCTCGCGGGGAACAAGGACTACAAGTTCATCAACCACGATGTCACCGACTACATCTACATCCCCGGCAAGGTGGATTTCGTGTGGCATTTCGCGTCGCCCGCGAGTCCGATCGATTATTTGCGGATTCCGATCCCGACGCTGAAGGTCGGCTCGCTCGGCACGCACAACGCGCTGGGGTTGGCGAAGGACAAAGGCGCGGCGTTCATCCTCGCCTCCACCTCCGAGTGCTACGGCGACCCGCTCATCCACCCGCAGACCGAGGATTACTGGGGAAATGTTAACCCCATCGGACCGCGTGGTGTTTACGATGAGGCGAAGCGTTTCGCGGAGGCGATCACGATGGCCTACCACCGCTATCACGGGATGAACACCCACATCGTCCGAATATTCAACACCTACGGCCCCCGCATGCGACTCGACGACGGCCGCGTGGTGCCGGCCTTCATCGGCCAGGCGTTGACCGGCAAGCCGCTGACGATTTTCGGCGACGGCTCGCAGACGCGGAGCTTCTGTTATGTCTCCGACCTCATCGATGGAATTTTCCGCCTGATGATGTCGGACTTCCACGAGCCGGTGAACATCGGCAACCCGCGTGAGATGACGATCCGGCAATTCGCCGAGGAAATCCTTCGCATCACCGGTGCGGATTGCCCGATCGAGCAGAAGCCGCTGCCTGTGGACGATCCCAAGGTCCGCCAGCCCGACATCACACGCGCCAAGAAAATCCTCGGCTGGGAGCCGCAGGTGGATTTCGACCAAGGCATCCGCGAGACGATCGAGTTTTTCCGCGGGCGGGTTTGAAGCCTCTTCGCGGTTTACTTGGGAGCTTCGTTTCGCTAGAGAACCAAATCCTATGAAAAAACCCCTCGCCCCTGCGATCCTTCTCGCCGCTGCGGTATTTGTCTCGACGGCCACCGGTTTTGTCCACGCCCAGACCTCGCCGGAATGTGAGATCAAAAAGATTGAGCCGGCACTTCTCCCCTCACCGCAGGTTGCTTCCAGTTATTCCAAAAAGACCGCACATGGCCAAACCCCGGCATGGCTCGAAATCGATATGGAATTCGACATGCGGCAACGCGACAAAAGTGGCCCGAAGCTTTGCGAGGATTTGACGGTGAATTACTACATTCTTCTGAACAACAAGAGCCTAACCGAGGACGGCAAGGCGACGCTTTTGACCGGCTCGGTGTCCTATTCCGAGTTTCTGTATGACAAGGGATTGCATGTTGGTGCGTTCGTGGCCCCTCAAACGCTATTGAAATTTTTCGACGGCAAGGCCCAGAACAACATCACCCAAGTCATTACAGATCTCGGCGTGACGATCAGCGACAGCACCGGGGTCATCGCCCGCAAAGCTTACAAAAGCCAGGTGCGCGGCGATAAGGGCTGGTGGGACGAGCCTGAAAAATTCACCGAGGTCACCGGCCGTGTGCTACCCAAGAGTGCCACGCCCTTTGCCGTTCTGGCTTGGGATTACTTCCTGCCCGAGAAACCCAAGTCGGGCCTCTGATTTTTTGCCTAGCGATCCATGGCCCGGCCCGAACGCCTCCTCAGCCTCAACCTCGGAATGCAAACCGTCAGTCTGGCGGAATTCGAGGTTTTGCCTGCTGGCGGTCTGCGGCTGAAGGGCTTCGCAAAGTCGGAGTTGATTCTCGACCCCGCCGCCGATGCGACGAGGCCGTTGCAAATCGAAACGGTGGCGAAGGAACTCCGTGAGGCGATCAATGCCAAGCCCGGCGCGGGCGTGAATGTCTGCCTGCCTTCCCAAGCGGTCTTCTCGCGTTTCCTGAAACTCCCCGGCGCCACACCGGAGGATGTCGAATCCATCGTCGGCTTCGAAGCCCAGCAGAACATTCCTTTTCCGATCGAGGAGGTTGTCTGGAATCACCAGATCATGGGCGACCGGAGGGGTGAGAATTGGGATGTGGCTATCGTGGCAATCAAGACAGAGCCGCTCACCGAAGTGCTCGATGCCACGAGGCGTGGCGGGTTGTCGGCCGGGAATGTGGATGTGGCCCCGATGGCGCTCTACAACGCGTTTCGTTACAACTACCCTGAGGTGGAGGAAAGCGCGCTGCTCATCGACCTCGGCGCGCGGACGACGAATTTGATTTTTTCCGAAAACGGGAGGGCATTCAGCCGAAGCATTCCGATCGGCGGAAATGCCATCACCGCGGCGATCGCGAAGGAATTCGAGCAGGACCTAACGCTAGCCGAGAAATTGAAGATCGAAAAAGGCCTTGTCGGCCTGGGTGGCGCTTATGCCGATCCCGAAGACCCCGTCGAGGCACGGCTCTCGAAGGTCATCCGCAATACGATGACCCGCCTCCACGCCGAAATTGCGCGGTCTGTGAATTTCTATCGGTCCACACAGGGCGGAACGACGCCACTCCGGGTTTTTCTCTGCGGCGGCAGCATCCCGCTCCGCTACATCGCGGAGTTTTTTGTCGAGAAACTCCAGGCGCGGGTCGAGTTTTTCAATCCGCTCCGAAATGTGCTCGTGGACGACGGCTTGCTGCCCGAGGAAACACCACCGGGCTCCTTGGGAATTGGCGAACTCGTGGGCTGTGCCCTGCGCAGCATTGGAAATTGTCCGATGGAAATCGCCCTCACGCCCCCATCGGTGATCGAAGCCCGCATCATGGCGCGCCGCATTCCGAACCTCGCCCTCGCGGCGGCGCTCTTCATCGCCACGCCGCTTCTGTGGTGGTTTCAATCCACGCGGTCGGCCGGCCTCATCGAACAGGAAAAAGACCGGCTCGCCTCGGAGAGCCAGGCGATGCAAGCCACGGGCGCCAAAATCGACGCCAGCCTGAACGAGAAAAAGAAGCTCGATAGTGAAGTCGCCCCGTTCCTCGTGGCCGCCGCCGAGCGCTCCGCCTGGGCCAACATCCTCAACGAACTTTCCACCAAACTCCCCACGCGCTTCATCTGGGTCACGCGCCTCGCGCCAGTGGAAACCGAAGTAGCTCCCGGCGCGCCGAACCCAAACACTCCCCCTGCACACGACAAGGCGGCTCCTAAAAAATCCATCACCCACATCGAGGTGATGGGTCTGTATTTGGACAACCCTCCGAATGAAAAAAGCATCGCGCTCGTCGATGACTTTTACACCTCCCTTTTCGGCTCCGCTGTGTTCGAGATCAGCGAAACCACCGACCGGGCCTCCGTGATCACCGAGCGCACGACGCCCACCGGCGAGTCTTGGGCCTATGGCTTCACGATGCGATTGCCGCTCAAAACCCCGATCCCGCTGCCATGAATTGGTTCAAGGAAAACCCGGTGATTGTCGCCATCGCGGCGGTGGGTGTGCTTGGCACGGGTGTGGGTTGTTATTTCGCCATCGATGGCGCTATGCGGCACGATCAGGCCGTTTCCGATTACACATCGGCCGTTCAGAATGTCCGCCGCCTCGAAGGCAAACAACCGTTCCCCAATGCCGCGAACCTCCAAAAAGTCCAATCGAGCGTCGCCGCCTACAAAAAATCCATCGAGGATTTCGGCGCGGCTCTGAACAAAATGGAAGTGCCCTTGGAGGATGTCACCCCCCAGAAATTCCAAGACAACCTGCGCCTCGCCGCCGACAACCTCGCCAAGGCCGCCGCGAATAAAACCAAACTGCCGGCGAATTTCTTTTTCGGCTTTGACGATTACCGCGCCCAACTCCCGCCGCAGAACGAAACCAAGGAGCTCAACCGAGAATTCCAAGCCATCAAAACGCTCGTCGAGGCCTTCGTCTCGGTCGGCATCACCAGCATTGATACCTTGGTTCGGCACCCCCGCGTGGTGGAAGCCGCCCCTGATCCAAAGACAATTCCCGCGAAACCCGGCGAGGCTGCCGTGAAGCATTTGCCATTCGATTCCTTCACCTTGGGCATCACGGCATCGCAAAACGCGTTTATTTCCGCCTTCGACAAAATTCCCGCCAATCCAGGCTTCCTCGTGGTTCGCACCATGACCATCGAGAACTCCAGCCCGAACGCCCCGCTGAAAGCAGACATCGGCAAAGCGGTCCATGGCGCCCCGGCTTCCCCGGCACCTCCCGGAACCGCTGATAAATTACCGACGGTCTTTGGCACCGAACTCGTCAAGGCGACCTTGGTTTTCGAAATTCTCGACTTCCCCGAAAAGAAACCGGAGGAAAAGGCCGCGCACGCTTCCACCCCGCCGACCCCGAAAAAATAACCACCATGGATTGGGTCAAAAAACATTACGATCTCGCGATTCTGGCTGTGGCCACGCTCTGCTTGGTATCGAACGCCGTCTGGATCGCCATCCGGCCGACCCAAATCGAGATCGAGGGAATGGCCCCCCACCCTCCCAGGACCAACCAATTCGACGAACCGAACCAGAAAGCTATTCAAGATGGAAACGCCGCTGCCTCCGAACCCGCGAAATGGCAGCCCGACACAACAGGCAAAAAACAGGGTTCGCTGTTCGTCTCTCGAAAATACCTTTTGAAGGCCGGCAAGCTTTTGGACCCCATCGAGGGTGGCGAAAAGCTGCACCCCCCTGTCCCCAACCAATGGCTAGAAGACAACGGATTAGATTTGAGCAACAACGATATTTTGAAACTCGACGCGGATGGCGATGGATTCACCAACTTGGAGGAATTCGAGGCCAAAACCAGCCCGAGGGATAAAGCCTCCACGCCCCCTTCCTTCACCAAACTTCAGCTTGTGGCTTTCAAGCCAGAGCCGTTCCGCATCATTTTCAAGGGCGACGGCGGCACGGATGGCAAGGAGTTCCAGATCAACTTCCAGGATTTAAAGGGGGCGGCGAGAACCCAATACAAGAAGGTTGGCGAGCAGATCGCCGATGCACCTTACAAGATAGTCACCTACAAGGCCAAACCCGGCCCCTATGGTGTCAATGTAAAAGGCGACCTCTCCGAGTTGACCATCGAAAACACCAATACCGGCGACAAATTGGTTCTGGTCTACAATCAGGTAACAAACGACCCGACCTCCATCGGCGAGTTCCGCAATCTTCTCACCGGAGAGGTGAAGACCTTGAAAAAGGGCGAGGAGTTTGTGATCCCGCCCGATCCGGCCAAGTTCAAACTCATTGACATCAATCAAGACTCCGCCCAAATACAGGAGGTCTCCACCGGAAAAACCCAAAGGATTTCCAAGCCCGCCACGCCGTCTCCCTAATCCATGTTCAAAAGCAAGACCGTATCGCTCGCGATGGCCGCCTCCTTTGGATGGATGGCGGTTTGTCATGCCCAATATCCCGGCGTGCAAGGGGCCGTGGAGCGTCAAATCCAGCTTCTGGAGCAAAAAAAGGAATACGCCGCCGGGCAAATCGCCAAGGCTGACGAGGCAATGGCGGACAATGATTTCGAGTCGGCTTATGCCCACTTCAAGAGTGCGGTGGATATCCTGCCTCAAGGCGGTGCCGCCACAGCTGATGTCCGCTCGCAGGCGCTTGATGGGTTTTGCAATGCCGCCGTGAAGCTCGCCCGGCAGAGGATTTCCGAGGGCCGTTATGCCGATGCGAAAACCCTCGTTGAAGTCGTGCTCGAGGAATCCTATGATCCCAATTTCGCCCCCGCCCTCTCGCTTCGATCGCAGCTTTTGAATCCGGACGGCTTCGTCGATCGCGGCACACTCACGCCCGGCCATGTGGCCAAAGTCGAGGAGGTCAAAAAACTCATCAAAGAGGGCGAGGGTTTTTTTGCAACCGGCCGCTACGACTTGGCCTTCAAGCGCTGCGAGCAGGCACTGAATGTCGATAAATACAACATCGCCGCCCGACGGTTGATGGAACGCATCAACGATGCCAGGCACAAATACGCGGAGGCCGCCTACAATGAAACCCGCGGCGATCTGCTCATGCAGGTGCAAAAAGGCTGGGAGCTGCCTGTCCGCAAATTCACCGAAGGCCCGACCTCCATCATCGAACAACCCGAGATTTCCGTTCGCAGCTCGGAGTCCATCGCCGAAAAACTCGAAAAAATCACGATTCCGAAAATCGACTTCACGGACTCCTCGATCGTCGAAGCCATCGGGTTCCTGCGCAAGCGCGCGGCGGACTTGGACGAATCTGAAGCCGATCCGAAGCGCAAAGGCGTCAATATTGTTCTCAAGCTCCCTCCGGACTCCCCGGACGCCTCCTACCCGATCACTCTTTCACTCCAAAATGTCCCCCTCGGCGCCGCCCTCGATTATGTCTCCCGCGCCGCAAACCTGAAAACCAAGATCGAGCGCCATGCCGTGGTGATCGTCCCGCAATCCGAAAACACGGAGGTGATGATCACCAAGGAATACAAGGTGCCACCGGGCTTTATCCAAGCCATTCCAGGCAGCGCGCCCGAGACAGGGCCTGACGGCCAACCGGTCGCCGCCAGCTCCAAAGCCAAAAATTTTCTGGAGGCCCAAGGCGTCGCTTTCCCACCCGGTGCCAGCGCGAACTATATCCCCAGCTCCAGCCGCCTGATTGTCAAAAACACCCAACCGAATTTGGATTTTGTCGATTCCTTGGTGGAAATTGCAGGCGCCACCAAGCCAACCCAAGTCGAAATTGAGGCAAAATTTTTGGAGGTCACCCAAAACAACTTGAACGAACTCGGCTTCGACTGGCTCCTTGGCCAATTTGCTCTCGCTGGAGGTTCCGGGGTTTACGGCGGGGGCGGCACGATGGGCTTCGGCCGCACCTTGAATAACAACAGCTACCCCTTGGCCAATCCCGCCACCAGCCTTCCGGTTGGAGCGACCTCCTCGACATCCGGCCCCGTCACCGCCGGCAATCGCGGCGGCGCCGGCAGCGCCGGTTTTGACACCGCGATTCAGTTGAATGCCGTGGACGCCCTCCTTCTGGGCACTCAAGCCGGTGCCGCGCCTGGCATCCTGAGCGTGGCCGGTGTGTTCACAAACCCGCAATTCCAAGTGGTTCTCCGGGCCTTGAGTCAGAAAAAAGGCATCGACCTCGTTAGCGCACCCAAAGTCACCACCAAAAGCGGCAACCGCGCCTTGATCGAAATCATTCGCGATTTCCGTTATCCGACGGAATTCACTCCCCCGCAAGTTTCTGCAACCAACGGATCTCAATTCACGCCCGTGGTTCCCAATACCCCCTCTTCATGGGATACGAAGCACACCGGCATCACTTTGGAAGTGGAACCCACCATCGGCCCGGATAATTACACGATCGAACTGGTTCTGGCGCCACGCGTCATTGAGTTTGATGGGTTTATCAATTATGGAAACCCGATTTATGCCACTGTTGCGGTGAATTTGAGTCAGCAGACTGTTGGGAATGTCGGCGGTGTTTTAAGCACCTTATTGCCATCGAAAACCTTTCAAGCCACGGCCAATACCATGAATCAGCCCGTCTTCTCCACCCGTGAGGTGACGACCCAGGTTTCGATCTATGACGGGCAAACCGTGGCTTTGGGCGGTTTAATGCGCGAGGATGTGCAAAAAGTGCAGGACAAGGTTCCCATCCTCGGCGATATTCCACTTGCGGGGAGACTATTCCGAAGCAGTGTCGATCAACACATCAAGCGAAATTTGGTCATGTTTGTCACCGCCGGCTTGATGGATCCCGCTGGCCAACCCCTCATCAAAGCGGAAGAGGACGATGCGGTGGTCCCTCTGCCGAATGTCGCCGAAATGCTGGACGAGGCCATTCCGGGCGACATCTCGTCCGCTCCGCTGCCACAGTAAACCGCCCCATGAAAAAATTTTCCGCTCTCATTTTTCTATCGGCCATTCTGATACCAAGCGTGGTGCATTCCACAGATCTCGTGCAGTTGTCGGAGCGTGAGGAAATCCGCCGTCAGGAAAATGTGAAGCGGGGCGAGCGTTTGGCTACGAGAGCCGCGCTGGCGGTGAAGGACAAAAATCTGAAGGCCGCCTACACCGATTATGTAGACGCCTTGCGACTCATCCCCGCCGGTCCCGCCACCTCGGCAGCCCGCCAGCCCGTTCTGGAGGATTTCAGCCGAACGGCGGTGGATTATGCCCGGAATCTCATCGAGCACGGCAACTATGCCGAAGCCGAAAATGTCGCCAAAACCGTTCTATCCCCCGAGTTCAATCCTGGTTACAAGCCCGCTGCTGAGATTCTCTCGAAATTGGAAAAACAGAATTTCAACACCACACTCGACCCTAAATTTGCCGCCAACCGCGACGAGGTGTCGAAGTTGCTCAACCAAGCCGAGGGTTACTACGCCACAGGACGCAATGATCTGGCAATCAAACGCTATGAACAGGTTCTAAATCTCGATCCCTACAACACCGCCGCGCGCAACGGCATGGAAATGGTCAACCAGCAACGCACCGAATACTACAAGGAGGCCTATAACGAAACCCGCAGCCGAATGCTGTGGTTGGTCGATCGTGCGTGGGAAAAGCCGGTTCGTAAATTCAATGCGAATCGCTCATCCGAAGCTGCTGCATTAATCAACGGGGGCGCCGTCTCCACCAAGGACGAAATAATGCGCAAACTCAACAGCATCATCATCGAAAGCGTCAGCCTCAATGATGTCACCATTCGGGAAGCCGTGGAAATCCTGAAGCAGAAAAGCCGCCAGTATGACGAAGAGACAAAAGATTCAAAGTCCAAAGGCGTTAATATCGTCCTAAAAATTCCGCAAAAACCTGCTGCCCCGGGCCAAGATGGCGCCGCTCCTGCGCCGGGCGATGAAGGTGCTGCCGCTCCGGGTATTTCCGAAACTTCCCGGGTAACCCTCGACCTCAAAAATGTGCCCCTCATCGAAGCCATTCGCTACCTCACCGAGGTGACCGGGTTGAAGCAAAAAATCGAGCCTTTCGCGGTTTCGCTGATTCCCGCATCGGAAAGCACTGAGGAATTGTTGGTAAAGGAATATCGTGTCTCGCCGAATTTTATTCCGACTTCCTCGTCTTCGGACTCTGGATCTGCTCCGGCGCCAGGTTCCTCGAACTCTTCCTCCAGCAACCAAAAGCTCAAGGGCGTCAAAAACGCCACCGATCACCTGAAGGAACAAGGCATCCCCTTCCCGCCCGGAGCCTTCGCCCAATATATCCCTTCGGGCAGCAAGCTGATCGTTCGCAACACGCAAGGCGCCTTGGACCTTGTCGACACCCTTGTGGAGAGCGATGTCGGGGTCAAGCCCACCCAGGTCGAGATTGAATCGAAATTCGTGGAAATCTCACAAAACAATGTCAACGAACTTGGCTTTGATTGGCTTCTCGGTCCCTTCTCGATCGGCGGCGGGGTATATGGCGATGGCGGCACCCGTAGCGGCACAGGAAGTGATTACTACAATAATTTTCCATTCGGGAATGTTGGGGCCAATCCTGTAACAGCCGGAAACCGCTCCGGCGTGGGAACCAGTGTGAATTCCGCTATAACAGCCAATAGCTTGAACGCCCTGATCGCCGGCGTTCCTCCGGGGGCTAATGTGGCTTCTCCTGGCATCTTTGGAATCGCTGGCGTATTCACCAACCCTCAATTCCAAATGGTCATCCGTGCCCTGAATCAGCAAAAAGGCGTGGATTTGATGTCCGCTCCCAAAGTCACCACCAAGAGCGGCCAGTCCGCCTCGATCAAAATCACCCGCGAATTTCCTTATCCGACCGAGTTCGATCCGCCAGAAGTGCCCCAAAGCACTGGCGGGGGTGCCGTTTCAACGGGCAGCACCACTACTTCGACTGGCGCCAGCGTCATTTCCTTGAACAGCATGATCACGCCAGCTACCCCAACAGGCTTTGAAAAGCGCGACTTGGGCGTTTTGCTGGAGGTGGAGCCCCAAGTGGGCGCGGATAACTACACCATCGATCTCAATTTGGCACCCGAAGTTGTCGAGTTCGACGGCTTCATCAACTACGGATCACCGATCCAAGGCCCTAAATACGACCCCTCAGTGATTTTGGCAGGCGATCCCTCCGGCATCGGAACCTACACGATCACAGACAACACCATGAACCAGCCGGTCTTCTCTGTCCGCAAGGTCACCACCCAAGTGAGCATTTGGGATGGCCAGACCGTCGCCATGGGCGGGTTGATCCGCGAGGATGTCCAAAAAGTCAACGACAAGGTGCCTCTTTTGGGAGATATTCCGTTGGCTGGAAGGCTCTTCCGATCGAATGTGGATCAGAAAATCAAAAAGAACCTGATCATTTTTGTAACTGCACGGCTCCTCGACGCCACCGGCCAACCGCTCATTCAAGAAGACGAAGCCGAGGAAATTGTCGAGCCCCTCGGCCCGCCGGAAGACCTCCCCGCCCCTCGCCTCGAATCGCGCTCCCGCGGGAAGTAATATCCTCAGCCTGAAGGTAGGTCTGTCGTCCCGCCTGACATCGCACAACTAACGCTCGGGCTACCTCTCGCACCGCCCATCGAGCCATTCCTCAATATCAGCCATCACCATCTCGCGATCCCAGTCGTGCCAGAGCAAGTGGTAGGCCTCGGGGTAAAGCCGGTGGGTTTTGTCCGAGGAGGGAATCCGCTCGAACCAAGTTGAAATCTGCTCGGGTTTCACAAAGCAATCATTGCCAGCGGAGAGCACCAGCGCAGGGCAACGAAGCCGCTCGGCGTGCCTATGGCTCTTATCGATCAACTCGCCCAGCTCCGCCAAAAAACCGAGGCTGAATCCTCGAAGATGGTGGGGTTTTTCGCGAAGAGAGTCCTGATAGGCTGTATCGCGCGTGAGCGGCGGCGCGGTGGTTTTGCCATTCACAAATCGGCTCGGCGAGAGGCGCGCCTCGGGAAAATACCGCGCCAAAAAGGCGAGCGCCCTTTTTAAAAAACCCGGAACCTCCCTCCGCAAACCAACCACCGGCACCGAGAGCAACACGCCATCGATTTCGCCATCGGGCGGCAAGGTTTCCTGCGAGGCGTAAGCAGCCGTGAGCAGCGAGCCCATGCTTTCGCCCATGAGAAAAAGCGGCTTCCCCTCGTGCGCTTGGCGCAGCGCTGCGAGGAATTGCCGGATGTCACGGAGTTGAGTTTCGAGATCGAGCGCCATCCCGCGCCGCGCCTCCACCGGATCGCTCCCCTGCCCCCGCAGATCGAGCGCGTAGAAGGAATACCTCCCCAGCCGCGCGGGCAGCGGATGGAATTGCTCCCCGGATCCACTCAGCCCGTGAACGCAGGCCACGACGGCTCGTGGATCGGTAGCAGGCCAGGCATGCGCCTCGCGATTCTCGCCGTCATGCGTTCTCCAAGGAAATCTCATTGCCATTTCGCCCCGCCGCGATAGACCCGCCGACATGAGACTCTTCGCCGCCGTTTTTTTGATTCAGGCCGTTGCCGCATTCGCGTCGCAAATTGACCTCGCCCTCATTCAATTTCCAGAACCAAAAACCGCCGAGGAGCTGAACGCCGCTCTGGCCAAAGTGAACCTCGCCGAGATCACAAACTCCAACCGCACGATGACCAAAGAGCGAGCGTTGCAAAACGGCTCCGTCCTCTTCGCCCAAAGCACCGCCTCATCGAATCTCGCCACATCGACCCGCTTGGAGAACCTCCGCGCCGATGTCCAGGGCTCCTACAACAACGCCCGCCTCGATATCCAAATCACCCTTTCCGAAGGCGTGGACGCCGGCCTCCGCAGCTTCACCAAGCGCACCTTCCAAGGCGCCGCCGATCTCCCGCCCGGCTCCACCCGCGTGATCTCCCTGCGCCAAATCACGAGTAAAAAAACCGCCGCCGTGAAAGGCCGCATCGAGGTCCGCGATTCGGAAACCACCACCGCAATCATCGCCCGTGCCCGTTGATTCCGGCCTCGGCACAACCTGTGAACAAATTGTCGATGATTGTCAGCTGTTGCCAAAAACCCGGCCCGGCGGCGGCTTTTTCCACACTCCCTTTTCCCGACCCACAATTTTTTCACAAAGCCTCTTCCGCGTGGAACGCCGACGGAGCTTGCGTGGAACGCCCGCGCGACAACTTGCTCACATCGTTAAGAAGAAGATTCTTTGATCCCTAAAAATTATTTTCTTAATCCATCGTGTGAACAACCGCGCAGTCGGCCCACAAAACGAAAAACTTTTTTCCTGATCCAACACCACTAGAGTCCGCCACCATGAAACTCGGTCCCGTTTCGCAATTCATCGATCTCCACTACCGCCACTTCAACGCCGCCGCGCTCAAGGACGCCGCCGAAGCCTACACCCGCCACCTCGACTCCGGCGGCATCATGCTCATGACCCTCGCCGGCGCCATGAGCACCGCCGAACTCGGCATTTCCCTCGCCGAAATGATCCGCCAAGGAAAAGTCCACGGTATCGTCTGCACCGGCGCGAACCTCGAGGAGGACATCTTCAACCTCGTCGCCCACGATTTCTACGAGCGCATCCCGCACTACCGCGACCTCACGCCCGCCGACGAGCAGGCCCTCCTAGAGCGCCACATGAACCGCGTCACCGACACCTGCATCCCCGAAATGGAAGCCATGCGTCGCATCGAAAATGTCATCCTCAAAGAGTGGATGGATGCCGACGCGAAGGGCGAACGCCTTTTCCCCCATGAATTCTTCTGGCGCATCCTCGACTCGCCCGAACTCCAAAAAAGTTTCCAGATCGACCCCAAAAACAGCTGGATGATCGCCGCCAAGGAGAAAAACCTCCCCATGTTCGTCCCCGGCTGGGAAGACTCCACCCTCGGCAACATGTATGCCGGCCATTGCATCGAAGGGGATGTGAAAAATGTCCACACCGTCCGCTCCGGCATCGAATACATGATCGCACTCGCCGACTGGTATGCCCCCACCAGCCACAAAACCCCCATCGGCTTCTTCCAAATCGGCGGCGGAATTGCCGGCGACTTCCCCATCTGCGTCGTCCCCATGCTCCACCAAGACCTCCGCAAAACCGATGTCCCCCTCTGGGCCTACTTCTGCCAGATCAGCGACTCTACCACGAGTTACGGCAGCTACTCCGGCGCCGTCCCCAACGAAAAAATCACTTGGGGCAAACTCGGCGAAAAAACCCCGAAATTCATCATCGAATCCGACGCCACCATCGTCGCACCGCTGATCTTTGCGAAGATTCTGGGCTGGTAAAACCTCGCCGTCATGCACATCTGCGACATTCTACAACCGGGCAAGCCTACGGTCTCGTTCGAGTTTTTTCCGCCAAAAACTGCGGAGTCGCAGGAGCAGCTCTACACGACGATTCGGGAACTGGAAAAAATCCACCCGAATTTTGTCAGCGTTACCTACGGCGCGGGTGGTTCGACGCGCGAACTCACCCACGACCTTGTCCTCCGGCTCAAAACCACCTCGACCCTCGACCCAATTCCTCATCTCACTTGTGTCGGCCACACGGAGTCCGAAATCGCCGCGATCCTCGAACGCTACGCTGCTGCCGGTGTGAGCAACATCCTTGCCCTCCGAGGCGATCCTCCCCGCGACCAACCCAACTACGACCATTCGCGTGATACTTTCCCCCAAGCCGCTGACCTGGTTCGTTTCATCAAGAAATTCTCCGGCCATCCCGACAAGCGAGGATTTGGCATTGGGGTCGCGGGCTTCCCCGAAGGCCATCCCGCCACGCCGAACCGACTTCTCGAAATGGACTATCTCAAGGCCAAGATCGATGCCGGCGCGGACTATATCTGCACCCAACTTTTCTTCGACAACCACGATTTCTACGACTTCCGCGAGCGCTGCGCCCTCGCGGGAATCGACGCCCCGATCATTGCGGGAATCATGCCGGTCACTAGCCTCTCCTCGATGAAACGCATGGCCGAACTAGCCGGCGGCAGCCGCTTCCCAGCCAAGCTGCTCAAAGCTCTCGCCCGCGCCGGAGAGTCGACCTCCGCCGTCCGAGAAATCGGCCTCCACTACGCCACCGAGCAATGCGCCAACCTGCTCGACAACGGCGTCGCCGGAATCCACCTCTACACGCTCAACCAATCCACCGCCACCCGCGAAATCTGCCAGCGGCTGGGGTTGGTTCGCGGGTAAAAATCCGAACCCCGAG
>CAWUMN010000018.1:0-17896 GCA_963923595.1 uncultured bacterium | reverse complement strand
AACACGACCTTCGCCGGACGCATCAGCGGCAACGGCAACCTGGTCAAAGACGGCGCCAGCACCTTGATCCTGAGTGGCTCGAACAGCTTCAACGGCTCCGCAACCATCACTGCTGGAACGCTCAACGCCGCCAACGCCAATGCCCTTGGCACAAACAACACCGTAACCGTCACCGGCGGCACGCTGCTGGTGAGCGCGGACGACGCCATCAACGGCACACAAATCACGCTCAACGGCACCAGCACCACGGTGGCCACCCTGGCCTTCAGCAGCAACTACACCGGCTCGATCGGCCGGTTGACCCTGAGCGCGAACTCCATCATCGACCTGGGCCAAGGCAATGTGGGCTTGCAGTTCGCGGATATGATCATGGGCTACTACAACCTGAGCATCTACAACTGGAGCGGCACGACCCAGTGGGGCACGACCTACGGCACGGGCAACGACAAGCTTTACTTCAACGGCAACTTCACGGCCTCGAATGTGAAGTTCTACAGCGGAGCGGTGGGCAGTGACAGCTTCGTGGGCAGCGGCTTCGATGTCGGCCTGCAGCAAACAAGCTGGGATTCCGGCCTGACCGGCCACTACATCAACCCCGTCCCCGAACCGGAAACCTACGCAACCGGCCTTCTGCTCCTCCTCGGCGGCGCGTGGTGGATGTGGCGAAACCGGAAAGCGGAATCCGGAAGCCGGAAAGCTGTTTAACCAGTCGCACCATCGCGCGGAAGCACGCATTGTGATGCAGGGTAGGATTGGCTTGCCGAGCGGACCCAAGCTTCAGGCAACGAAGTTGCCGTTTCATGGGAGATAAGCCCGGCAGGCAGCTGTGCGCCAAGCGCAAGCGCCTTGCTGGCGGTGCTGTCTTTTCTATCCGAGCGCGGATCGGAAGCGTGCGAGCAAGTCATCGATGGGCTCGGCGCCGACGGCGACTCGCAGGAGGTGGGGGTCGATGCCGCAACGGCGTGCCCACTCGAGTTCGTGGTAGTGGGCGAGCTGCACATAGGGGGAGACAAGCGTGTAGGTGGTGCCGAGGCTGATGCCGCGGGAGACGGCGAGCTTTTCGTAAATCCGGGGAGTGGCCTCCCGAGGGTTTTTGGGGAGGAACGAGAGCACGGCTCCGTGGCCGCCGCCGGGCTTGCGGAGGGATTCGTAGGTAGGTGAGGGGACAAGGCCGGGGTGCCAAACGGCTTCGATGGCGGGATGCGAGGCGAGAAACCGGGCGAGGGCGAGGGCATTGGTATTGCAGGCCGCTTGGCGCTCGGGAAAATCGCGGGAGTTTTTTTCCAAAACCTCCAAGTCCCGCGCGTAGAGGCCGCCGATCCGCGTTGCAGGTGGCGCGAGGTCGGGAAGTCGTGAGCAAAAGGACAGGGCGCCGGCCATCACATCGCCTTCGCCGGAGACGGCCTTGGTGAGGCTTGTGGCGACGAGGTCGGCATGAGGGAAGACATCGACATTCAGCGCTGTGCCAATGGTGTCGTCCACCACCACAGGCGTGCCGAAGCGGCGTCCCAACTCCGCCAGCGCGGGCAGATCGGGCGTTTGCAGTAGAGGATTGCTCGGGACCTCGCAAAAAATCCCCGCCATTTCCTCGCGCTCCATGAGGGCAGTGAGCTTAGCCAAATCCTCGGCGTCCCCGCGTGGCAGGAATTCCACACCTGCGCCGAACTTTTGGAGGATTTTCAGGGTGTCGGTGTAGGGGAAGCCGAACATCACGGTCCGGCGGCCTGGGCGGCGCTCGGTGACGAGTTGGAACGCCGCGTAAATCGCCGCCATACCGCTCGGGTGGAGGCTGATTTTTTCCGGCGACACGCCGCTCCATTCCGAAAGACGGGAGCGCATTTTGAGTTCGAGCGCGGGGAGGGGAGGGGCAAATTCGCGGTTGGCCAGCCAGTCCTCGGCCGCGCGGGAGGAGAGGATTCGGCCGGCGTGCTGCCAGTAGGCACGGGCGGTGTGCAGGGCGGTTTCGGAAAAAAACGCCGCCCAGATGCCATCGACATTTCGGGCTTCACCGCCGGTGAGCGCCGCGCATTCCCTGGCCGCCTGTTCGTCCGCGAAGGGGAGCGCCTCGCATCCGGACTCGGGTTGTAGCTTGGCGCACACTCGCTTGATGAGCGGATGCAGGAAAAAGCGGGGATAGCCGGTCCGCATCCGATCGATCACGCGGGGCTCCTTTTCCTCGTAGCCAATGATGTCCGCCCAAGTCGGCAGGCAAACAGAGACGGCGTGGGGAGAGTCGGGAATCGGCGACCCCAAATCCTCGGCGCGGCAGAGAGGGAGGGAATGGAGGGGATGGGTCATCGAGACGCCAGCGCCCGTGCCATTCGGTCGAGGGCTTTTTCAAGTTGTGGACGGGGGCAGCCGAAGTTCAGCCGCAAGAATCCCTGCGGTGCTCCGAAGGGAACACCATCCGAGAGCCCGACGCCATGGTCCTCGAAAAACTTTGCTGCGTTCGGGAGTTGCAATTCCCGGGCGTCCAGCCACGCGAGATAGGTCGCCTCCAAATGCCAGGTGCGGATGCCTGGAAGGGATGTGGCGACGAACTCCTCGACGCGGTCGCGGTTCGACCGGAGGATTTGGATCATCTCGCGATGCCAGTCCCAGCCGTGCCTCAGCGCGGCCTCGCAGCCGGTGTAGCCGAACGCGTTGATCTCGGTGATCAAGCCCCGCGCCGCTTTTTGGAAAACCCGCCTTGTCGCGGCATCGGGTATGACGACAAATGCGCACGCAAGGCCGGCAAGGTTGAAGGTTTTGCTCGGAGCGAACATCGAGAGCACCGGCGGGCCGGAAAGTTTCAGCCCGCTCGTGTGCGGCAGGTCGTCGAGAATGAGGTCGCAGTGGATTTCGTCGGAGATCAAAACCAGGCCGTGGCGCACGCAGAATTCCGCGAGTCGGTCCAGCGTGGCACGGGGAAAAACGCGCCCAACGGGGTTATGGGGATTGCACAGAATGAAGAGCTTCGTTTGAGGAGTTGCCGCCGCCTCGAGCGCCTCGAAGTTGATTTCCCAAATCCCGTCCCGCTCGACGAGCTCGACGGTTTTCAAGCCGACACCGGCATTTTCCGGAGCAGTCAAAAAGGGTGGATAAACCGGTGTGCAGGTGATCGCCTCCTCGCCGGGAGCAAGGAACGCGCGGCAGGCGACATTCAAGGCCGGAACCAATCCGGGGAACCAAACGATCTGTTCCGGAGACGCCTCGAAGCCGTGGCGATCGCGCAGATACTCGATCGCCGCCTCGATCGTGGATGCGGGCGGCACGGTGTAGCCGAAGACCCCGTGGGCCACGCGGCTCCGCAGGGCATCGATCACCTCGGGCGGCGAGGTGAAATCCATATCCGCCACCCACATCGGAACGACATCGCGCCCTCCGAAGCGTTCCCATTTGAGCGATCCGGTTCCCGCGCGGTCGGGGCAGTTTTCGAAATCGTATTTCACAGCCCGTGAGAAAACAGGATCGCGGGAAGCGCGACAAGACCGCGCCGCGTCATTTTAAATTATCCGCAGGCATCCTTGACTTTGAAGTCCTGCGGATGAAGCTTTGCCCTAGTAAATCCGCTCTTTTCCAACCCCGACAAATTTCCGCGGCTCGTCCGCAAAAAAATTTGCCCTTCTGTGTTCGCGATTGAACGAAGCAAGCTCCCGGACCGATGTTTCATTATTCCCGGAGGCTCGGCTCCCGGTCGAAATGACAGGCCTTCATTGGAAGTCAGATTGGCCGGTGGCGGTCATCCACCCTAAACTTAGGGAACGGGAACTGCTCCGAAACGGCACGAGAGGGGCAATTTTTTTGTCCTGACGAGGTCGGAGGAATGCCTTGGTTCCCAGGATTGCCGAGAGTTTTTGCGAGTCGGAAAATTTCTGAAAAAATATCTTGCGTCGCACGGGGGAGGTGATATTTTTGAATCGTTCTGGGGGGAACAGAAGCCCGTTGCAGCAATCGTTGCGACGGGCTTCAACTTTTAGAGTGGGAATTGTTTTTCGCCTCTGCCGGGTCGGCGTTAGCTGGAAAAAAACCACCTTGACGGAACCGCCGGACTTCCCTAGTGTGGTACGACTCTGCGGGTGTAACTCAGTTGGTAGAGTGCAACCTTGCCAAGGTTGATGTCGCGAGTTCGAGTCTCGTCACCCGCTCCATTTCCCCAAAGTCCGCAAACTCTCCAGTCGGGTGTGGCTCGTAAATCCTTCCAAAATGGCTGGGCGAGAGCACCGCATACTGGGTCCGTCGAAACCCCGTCCGCAAATACCGACACCGCTCCGTCGAGTTCATCGACAAAATCGAGCGCCTCAGCGGAGTTTTAAAATCTTGACGGCCATGTATCAATTCCTACCCGACCCGACGACCTCCGTCATTCGTTCAAACAATAAAAAAACCGCACTGATGCCGTAATTGCGACAGGCACCTTTTTAATGTTTGTGCCTAGCCCGCCGCTCCAACCATTCACCCGCCAAACTCAGTTATGCCAACAACGATCTTCCTAAAAAAACAATCCGACCTGTCTTCGCAAGTGGCGGAGGCCTTGCTCAAGGATGAGACCATGGATTTGAGCCGCGTCGAGGTCTGGATTCCCACAGCGGGAGCGGGGCGCAGAATCCGGCGGGCTTTGGCGGAGAAGGCGGTGCTTTCGCCGAGGCTCAACCAACCGATGCGGGCGCTCCTGCCGGATGGCGGGCGCTTGGCGGAGCGGTTTGAGCGCGAGGCGGCGTGGGCCAGGGTTTTGGCGGGAGCGGAGGCGGAATTTTTGGAGCCGCTCTTTTCGAATGCGAAACTCGAAAACGAGGCGGCCCGCCTCAAGAGCGGTGGCGTTCTGTGCGATCTCTGTGATTTGCTCGCGGAGGCCGGCTGGAGTCCTTCACTGGAGCGGGTGGGGGAGATTTGCGCGGAGGACTCGGAACGCTGGAAAGTGCTGGCAGAGCTGTATCAGAGCTATCTGGACTTTTTGGAACAGCATGGATTGGCGGATCCCAACGAGGCCCGCTTCGCGGAAATGGCGGCACCCACTCGCGCGTCGGGACTTTCCCGCTTGGTGATTGCCTGCATTCCCGATTTGCCATTAGCCGCGCAGCGCTACGCAGAGGCGCTCGAGAAGCGGGGTGTGCGCGTCGAAGTTTTGGTGTGTTTGCCAGCGCAGTTGAGTGGTGGCTTCGATGCCTGGGGGCGTCCCGACCCCGAAGTCTGGAAGGATTGTATTCTGGCGTTGTCCGACAGCCAAATTCATGTTGCCCGTTCCCCCGGGGACGAGGCGCAACAGGCCGTGGATTTCGCGGTCTCCTCTAAAAATGCGGGGGACTACGCCGTTGTTCTGGCTGATCCGAATCTGGGAAGTGCCTTTCGCAGCGAGGTGGAGAGCCGCGGCGGTCGAGCTTTCCTACCGGAGGGTGGACGCCTGGATCTGAGCGAGGCCGGCATGCTGGCTCTCGAGTGGTTGCGTTTTCAATCCTCCCGCGAGTTGCGCGTGCTGCGCAGGCTTCTAGAATTGCCCCGCTTCAGCCGCGTCCTGCGCAGGGATTCGGTTTTGAAATCCGATGAGGCGCTGGCGGCCTGCGACCACCTTATCGGCGAAGCCGTGCTTTCCGATTTCCCGCAGGCCAAGGCCTACTCCGGCGTGCCGTTCGACGAGGAGAAGGACAAACGCCAGCGGCGGGCCATGGCGCGGGTTTTGGTGGAATTGGTGGAATATCTCCTCCCGGAGCCAGTGACCGCTTTGCTTGCCAAGGCATGGAGATCCGGCGGCGAGGGTTTGGAAGCGGCTCGAAAAGTGGATGGACTCCATCAGGCGATCTCGCTCTCTCCGGTCTATCGCGATGGCCACTCGGACATCGATGCCGCCTTTTCCCGTTCGTTGAAATCCGAGTCCGCTTTCGAGTCCTCGGAAGAGGGTGATGTCGAATTGTCGGGCTGGCTCGAAGCGCCTTGGATCCAGGCGTCCCGCTTGGCGCTGTGCGGGTGTGTCGAAGGCTGTGTGCCCTCGCTCGTGAATGGCCATCCGTTCCTGCCGAATCCGAAACGCCGCGCACTAGGCTTGGCCGACAACGCCTCCCGATTTGCACGTGATGCCTACCTTTTCGAATGTCTCCTGCTCTCGAGGCCGACCGAGGAATTTTGTGTTTCGTTCAGTCGCTTCGACGCGGAGGGGAGTCCGGCATTGCCCTCGAGCCTTCTCTTGCGCTGCGAGCAGGCGGATCTTCCGGCCCGGGCATTGGAGCTTTTTAAGGAACTCCCCGGCGGGGCGGTTCGTTCGAAGCGCGAAAACAACTGGAAATGGAATCTGCCGGAAACGCTGCGTCGCAAAGTGGAAAAAATCAGTCCGACCGATTTCTCCGAGTATCTCGCCTGCCCGTTCCGCTATTACCTAAAAAAAGCTCATTGGCTGGACACTTTCACCCCGGACGTGCGCGAGATGGATGCCAAGCGCTTCGGCACCTTGGTTCACGAGGCTCTTGAAAGGTTTGGCCAGCAGACCCCGAACGAAGCTGATCCGGAGCGCATCGAGGATTTGGTTTTCGGACATCTTGATGCGGTCGTCCACACGCTCTTCGGCCCAGCACCCTCGCCGGCGGTGCGCATCCAAATCGAGGCGGCCCGGATGCGGTTGAGGGGGTTCGCCCGTGTGCAAGCCGAGGAATTCACCGCCGGATGGAGGATTGTCGAAGTCGAGCGCAAACTGGACGCCGATGCGGCAAATCCCCTCCAGATCGGTTCGCTGAAGTTTTCGGGAAAAATCGACCGCATCGAAAAAAACGAACAGACCGGCGCGTGGCGGATTCTGGATTATAAGACGCACTCCAAGGCGGCCACTCCCGCGAAAAAGCACTTCGGTCCCCGCCTTCCGGCGGATTGGATGACAGGTGCGGAGGTCGATTACATCGATGCCAACGGCAAAACCCGGAACAAGCGTTGGAAAGACCTTCAACTCCCGCTCTACCGCCATATCCTACAACACTGGTATGGACCGGAAATCGGTGGCCTGCCGATAGTCGCCGCCTACTTCACACTGTCAGCCGACCCCGCTGAAACCGCCATCCAGCCATTCAGCGAGCTTTCCGAAGCTGTTTTTTCCTCCGCGATGGATTGCGCGGCGGAGATCGCCCGGCGTGTCCACGCGGGTGAATTCTGGCCTCCACAGCCTGTGAACACCTCGTGGGACGACCCCTTCGAGGCGCTTTTCCTGAATGGAAAACCCGAAGCCTGCTTTACCGAAGAAACCATCGAATTTTTGAAAGGGAACCTATGAGAAACGAACGACTGATCGCCAACGCCGGCAGCGGAAAGACCCACGCGCTCACCACGCGCATGATCAAGCTCCTCGCTCAAGACATCGAGCCGCGCAAGATCGCCGCACTCACATTCACCCGCAAAGCGGCCGGGGAATTTCTCTCCGCCGTGTTCGTGCGTCTGGCCGAAGCGGCCTTGATTCCGGAAAAACTCGCCGAACTGCGCGCGGATGAAGCCCTCGCCCATGTGGATGCAGCCCGGTGCCAGTTGATGATCAAACAACTCGCCGTCCAACTCGGCTGCCTCGGCATGGGGACCATCGACAGCCTCTTCGCCCGCATCGCCCACGCGTTTCCGCTGGAATCCGGGCTGGCGGAGGATTTCTCGATCGCCGCCGAGGCCCAGATCAATGCCGCCCGCGAGAAGACTCTCGCGGAAATTTTCGCCAAGGAATCCACTGCGTCCCTCGCCGACTTCATTGATCTTGTCCGCCGCATCACCCGTAACCAAGGCGAGAGAGATGTCTTCAACAGGCTCCTCGTCGAAACCCAAAACCTCCACGAAAAATTCCTCGAAACGCCCGGCAATGTCACCTGGGGCGATGCCGCAGCCATATGGGAAAACGGGTGCGATATTTTGGAGGCAGGTTCCGTTGTGCCAGCTGCCGATGCTTTCATGGAGGCCGTGATGGATACCCATCCCGCTTTTTCCGATGAGGCTTGCGGCCTCCTGCAGGAGAATCTTGATCTCCTGAAAACCCTCGACTCGGGGGGGCGTTGGAATCCCTCAATCTCAGTCTTCGTTAAGTCGCGACTGTGCGCGGAGCCGAAATCAGGAAGCCTGCGCATTACCTCAAAAAAGGAAGGCTGGCTGGAATTGAACGAGCCTGTGCGCCGAGCTCGCTTGGCTCTTCTTCAGGCGACCCTCAAGCCGGAGTTCGAGTCTCTCCTCGCCCGCAGCCGCTCGCTTCACGCATTCATGCGGAAATTCGAGGAGGTCTACTCCTCGCTGGTGCGCTCGGCGGGCATGGTGACCTTTGGCGACATCACCGACTCTCTCGCCCGAAAAGCCAATCCCCAAACCCCTGAAGGCGAGCTTTGGCGCAACAGCGTCGCCTATCGCACCGACCAGAAATTCGAGCACTGGCTACTCGACGAGTTCCAGGACACCAGCCGCCCCCAGTGGAAAATCCTCAAAACATTCATCGATGAGGTGGTCATGGATCCCGAGGGGCGGCGCTCCTTTTTCTATGTCGGCGATACCAAGCAGGCAATCTACTCCTGGCGCGGCGGCGACCCGGATTTGTTTTTTGAGATTTTCGAAGAGTTCAATCAACGCCAGCAGACCATTCACGACGCCCAGCCTCTGGCCCAATCCTGGCGGTCTTGCCCCGCGATCTTGAAATTTGTGAACCAAGTCTTCGGTAACCTCGCCCCCGTGAAAACCGTCCTCGAAATTCCCGATGCCGCCGCCGAAAAGTGGGCCAAGGCTTGGACTCCGCACACCGCCTCGCCCAAAACCGAAGGAGTCAAAGGATATGCTGAATGGGTCCCGGTTCCTAAAAATGACGGCGACGATGAGGAGGAGGGGAGTGCCACCGATCGAAAAGTGCTCGAAATCCTCAATCAAACCGAACCTTGGAAACGTGGCCTCTCTTGCGCCGTGCTGAAGCCCGACAACAACGGCGTGGCTGCTCTCGCGGCCCTTTTGCAAGCGCACAACATTCCAGTGGCCGTGGAGGGGAAAACCAACCCGTGCGTGGACAACCCGCTCGGCGCCGCCCTGCTGGCCACGCTGCGAAAGGTAGCCTTCCCGGACGACTCCCTCTCCCACCACATCGCCAATGGGTTTCCCGCCGCCTCCGCATGGGGATTGGGCGACGAATGGAAGTTCCGCAAACACACCCTCGAAAGCCTCGCCTCTCTGGGATACGCTGCCACGATCCGCGCGTGGATCGACTCGGCCTCTTTGGAAGGTGAGCCGTTTTTGAAGGAACGCGCCGCCGCTTTTCTCCTCGCCGCCGAGGAATTCGATGCCTGCCGCAAACCGGGTGATCGAATTTTGGACTTCCTCCGTTTTGTGGAAAAACGCCAAACGCAGGAGACCGAAGCCTCCGGCGTGGTCCGCATCATGACCATCCACCAATCCAAGGGACTCGGATTTGATATGGTGATTGCCAGCGGCCTCGACAAAAAAGGCCGCACGAACGATGGCAACCGCATCGCCCTCGGCCCCACGCTTCGCGAGGTCAACTGGGGCGTCCTTCTGCCAGCCAAGGAATTTGCCGAGCAGGATGAAACTCTCCGGTCGCAGTTCGAGATCGATGACGCCGAATCCAAATACGGCAACCTCTGCAAAGCCTATGTCGCACTCACTCGCGCCAAAAAAGCCCTCTACGTGGTCACCACGGAATTGAGTGAGAACACAAAGTCCAAAAACTTCGCCCGCCATCTCCAATTGCAGTTCGGAAACCCCGGCGCGGAATACGGCGAAGCCAATTGGTTTGAGGCATCCCCGATCATCCCCGCAGCCACCACATCAGAAAGCGTCCGGCCCGCATTTGAGCATCCTGATAACGGAACACCCAAACCCGTCTCGCCCTCCTCATTCAAAGCTGAAAGCGGCAAGGGGACAGGCTTCGCGAGTCTTTCCCAAGACGCCGCTGCCCTCGGCACCGAGGTTCACGAAGCCCTCGCCGAAATCGAGTGGCTGGATGCCTCCACCAGCCCTCGTTTCGATCATGTCTCAAAGGAAGCCGCCGATCTCCTCCATGGCTTTCTCAAAACTCCTATGGCGTGTAACGCCTTCTCCAAGCCGATCGAAAACTCCGAAATCTGGCGGGAGAAAGCCTTTGATGTGATGTTGGAAGGGAAGTGGGTCAGCGGAATTTTCGACCGCGTTGTCATTCATCGCGCCTCAAAAGGTTCGTTCGCCTCGGCTGTCATCTACGACTTCAAGACCGATCACGGAACCCGCTCTGAAATCGAGGAACGCTATGCCGGCCAAATGAGCGTCTATCGCGAAGCCGTCGGCAAACTCCTCGGCCTGGGCCAAGATTCCGTCACCTCCCAAATCCTCCATGTGCGCTGAATTCCACAAAAATGATAACCCGCGCCAAGAGAAGCCTCTTCCTCTTGGGTCCCGCTGAAGTCATCCAAAAAGCCGTCGCCGAACCCTCCGGCAGCATCACGTTGGTTGCTTTCCATCTTTCAAGTTTTCAGATCGGGAAAGTGCCATTGCAAAAAACCAAAGACCTACAATGCCGGGCCGACGAGTTTTTTGAGGCGGAGCATTCCGCGGCGGATGCGGGCTTTGATGGTGCCGAGGGGGGTGTTCAGGCGAGTGGAGATTTCCAACTGGGTCAGGCCTCCGAAATACGACATCTCGATGACTTGGCGCTGCTCGCTGTTGAGCTTCATCACGGCTGCGCGGACGATTTTTTGTTTCTCGCCGGATTCGATGCGGGCGTTCGGGCGATCGTAGCCGGAGCGGGTGAGGGGTTGCATCTCACGCTCGGCGTCATCGTTCAATCGCAGGCGGCGCTGGATGGAGCGGAGGCGGTCGATGGCCTTGTTGCGGGTCATGGTGACAGCCCAGTTGAGGGGTTTGCCGCGGCTGACTTCATACATCGGGGATTTTTCCCAAATCATGAACATCACCTCCTGGGTGACATCCTCGGCGTCGCTGGAGTTGTTCAGGATTTTATAGGCTGTGGAAAAAACAAGGGCGGCGTGGCGTTTATAGAACTCCGCGAAACTATCCCGGTCGCCGCGTCCAATCCGCAGGATCAACTCGACATCGTCGAGTGTGTTCGCAGGGATGAGAGGAGTGGAGTCACTCACGGCGACAAAATTAGGTCTCCGATTCGGGAATGGCAACCCAAGGGATTTTCGCCGGGGAGGGGAGTCAGGGTTGCTCCGAGGCGCGGGATTCCAGGGCCTTCACGCGGGTGTAGAGCTTCCGGATGTTTTTCAGGAGGGCGTAGTTTTCCTTGTATTCGCGGATCGGCTGGGCGGGAGCTCCGAACATGATGGTATTCGGTGGCACATTCTTGGCGAGGCCGGACATCGCGCCGATCATGACCTTGTCGCCGATCTCGATGTGGCCGCTGAGGCCCACCTTGCCGGCGAGGGTGACATAGTTGCCGATGCGGGTGCTGCCGGAGATGCCGACTTGCGCGCAGAGGATGCAATGCTCGCCGATCGTCACATTGTGCCCGATCTGGACGAGATTATCGATTTTGGTGCCCTTCTGAATCCATGTGCGGCCGAATCGGGCGCGGTCGATCGCGGAGTTCGCGCCGATTTCGACATCGTCATCGATCTGGACGGTGCCGGTTTGGGGAATCTTTTCCTGGCGCCCGTCGCGGAATTCGTATCCGAAGCCGTCTGCTCCGACGACAACGCCGGAGTGAATGATCACGCGGTTGGCGATGGTGCAGCGTTCGCGCACGGTCACATGCGGGTGCAAATGGCAATCCTCGCCGAGCTTCGATTCCTGGCCGACGAAGGCGTGCGAACCGAGGATCGTGCGGGCGCCGATGACGGCGTCTTTTTCAACCACGCAGTAGGCCCCGATCGAGCAGCCCTCGCCAATCTTGGCGGATTCGGCGATGACGGCGGTGGGGTGGATGCCCGGAGGAAATTTCAGCGGCTCGGGCGTGAAAAACGGCAGCAGGGCGGCAAAGGCTCCAGCGGGGTTTTCGATCGGCACGCAACGCGGCGGGACAGGTTCGTTGAATCCCTCGGGAACCAGCACCACGGAGGCGCGGGTCTTGCGCAGGGCGCCGATGTATTTCGGATTTCCGAAAAACGAGAGATCGCCCGGGTTGGCATCCGCCAGCGAGGCGACGCCACGAATGTCGATCTCGGCGAGATCGGGGTCGAGCTGGACGCCGAAGCGCCCAGCCAAATCACCAAGTTTCATCAGGGGTTGGCCGGTTTGGCGTCCTTGTTCAGGGTCTCGATGATGGACTTGCTGAAATCGAGCTCGGCCTTTGAGTAAATGACGACCGGGACTTGGCCCATGCTCATGCCGGATTTGTCGAGAACGACATCGTAGCCCGAGGTTTTGATCTTCTCGTTCACGATTTTCATAATGTCATCGATGATATCCTTTCGCATCCGGAGGAATTGCTCCTGGAGCTGGCGCTCGCGGGTTCCGCGAAACTCCGCGATCTCGCGGTCGAGGTTGCGGGCCTCTGCGATTTTCTGCTCGCGGGCCTTGGACGCTTTCTCCTTCGCATCCTTGCTGAGTTCGGGTTTTTCGAGATCGACATTGAGCTTGTTGATCTCATCCATCGCCTTTTTGAGGGTTTCAAGTCGGCCGTCGAGTTCGGTTTTCGCAGTAGCGCGGGCATCATTGAGCTTCGACTCCGCGTCCTTGGTGCGGTGGTATTGGGTGAAGATGGCGTTCATGTCGAGGATGCCAATCTTCACATCCGCGTGGGCGGACGGGGTGAAAGCGATGGCGGCTGAGGCGACAAGGGCGGCCGAGAGAAGGGATTTGATCATTGGATTTGGTTTTGTGGTGTTGTTGTTGAAAAAAACAAGCAAGCGCTTCAATAGAGGCAGCGAGGACTTGGGGTCAAGATCGCCGATTTCGTGCCTGAATTAGAATTGGTAGCCGATGTTGAAGTTGAACTTGCCCGGAGGGCCGTTCCAGCCGTCGTAAACAACCGGGATGCCGTAATCGACGCGGATCGGGCCGATGGGCAGGTCGAGACGCAAGCCGATGCCGATATCGGCGTTGTAATTCGTTGTGCCGAAATCGTAGGCGTCGGGGTTCACGAAGCCCGCATCGCCAAAGACGGCGCCGCGAACCCGGCTGATGATCGGGAAGGTGAGCTCAAGCGTTAGGTAGCCGAGGGAGTTGCCGCCGATCGGGTTGCCATCACCATCGACAGGGCCAACCTCGCGGAAGTTGAAGCCACGCATGTTGTTTGCGCCACCGAGGTAGAGGCGGTCGAAAATCGGAACGCCGTTTCCGTAGCCGTCGTCATTTCCGGATTGGTTCGGTCCCCAGCCATCGGTAACGGCGAGTTGGCCTTTCGCCAGGAAGATCAAGTCCCAAGGAAGAGGGACATATTTGGATGCCTCAAGCGAGATGCCATAATCCTGCACCGTGCCTCCCAGGAAGCCGCCGCCAAGGAAGCCAGTGAGTTCCAGAAGCTCGCCCTTGCGGGTGAGGAACAAGCTGTCGCGGGTGTCCCAAACTAGCGAGCTGGTGACCGCGCTCTTGTAGTAGCTTCCTGCGGCGTCCTCGATGACCGGGCCGGCCTTGCCATTGCTGGTGTAGCCGCCGAAGGCCGAGGAAAGGTAGGGATCGACAATGTCGCCCACATCGTAAATCACAACGCGCTCGAAGCGGTATTCGTTGCGAAGCGAAAGGGCACGCCACACTTGCTGGCGGGTTTGCAGCGCGAAGCCCGCGTTCTCTTGGGCGTAGACCTCGGAGAGGAAGTTCGCGTTGCGGTAATAGGCCTCGACGCCGGCTGAGAGTTTGTAGCCGAGGAACCACGGTTCGGTCAGTGACGCCACGAAGTCCTGACGGAGGAGACCATATTGGGCGCGGATGCGGAAACGCTGGCCACCGCCGGTGAAGCGCGGCCAGTTGAGAAGGTCGAAGTTCGACTGCTGCAGTTCGGCAAATCCGATCAAGCTGTCGATCGTGCTGAAGCCGGCGCCGAAGTTGAACGAGCCGGTGCGTTTTTCCTCCACGATCACATTGAGATCCTTGCGGCCGGGCACCACGGTATCGGTCGGTTGGGTCTCGACACGCTCGAAGTAGTTCAAATTCTCGAGGCGCTTTTTGCTGACATCCACGAGCGTGGTGTCGTAGACCTCGCCAGGTTTGACAGCCAACTCGCGGCGGATGACGCGGTCCTGCGTGCGGGTGTTGCCTTGGATGCTGATGAGGTTGATGTAGGACTGAACGCCTTCTTCGAGCGAGTAGGTGATATTCACCGCGCCCGGACCGGCGGGGAGGACTTCGGGAACGGCAGTCATGTCCACATATCCGCGGCTGCCGTAGAAATTACGCAGAGCCTTGAGGTCGTCCCCCATGCCCTTCGGGGTGAAAAGTTGGCCGGCGTTCATTTTGAGCTGACCCAAAACCTCGCCCTCGGGAACAATATTCACGCCCTTGATGCTGACTTGATTCACTCGGTATTGGATGCCCTCGCTGATCGTCACGACCAATTCCACGCCCTCGCCGGACAGAGGCTGGGTCTGGATTTCCGAGACATTCACATCGGCGAAACCGCGGTTCTGGTAAAGTGTCTGGATGGCCGCACGGTCGTCTTGGAGTTGGGCTGGTTCGAGGCGGCCGCTCTTGTTGAAGAAGGTCAAAAGATCGAGCGGTTTCGTTTTCATCACCTTCCGTAGGTCGCGGGCAAGAACGGAGTCGTTCCCGATGAAGGTGATTTTTTTGACGATGAGTTTCGGCCCTTCCGAGATCGCGAAGATCAGGCGGGTGCGGTTTTGACCGGGGATGTCCTGGACGCGGTATTGCACATCCACATCGGCGTAGTTGCGGTCTTCGTAGAGTTTCAGGATTTTCTGGCGGTCCTGCTCGATGCGCTCCTCGTCAACGACATCGCCAGGTTTGACCTTCAAATCACGGCGCACGCGGTTGAGAGGGATTTGTTCCGCGCCTTCGATGATGACCTCCTCCACGACCGGGCGGCCTTGGAGAAGCACCGTCACGCGAACGCCGTTCCCAAGAGGTTCGGCGAAGAGGCGGACATTCGAGACGCCGCCGGTTTTGTAAAGGGCGCGGACATCCTGCTCGGCGGTGCGTTCGCTGTAGGGTTGGCCGACTTTCGTGGCGAGGTTCGCCAACACGCGATCCTTGGAAATACTCGGGGAGCCTACGGTTTCGACGACGATGTCATTAACGATCGGGCCGGTTTGTTCGGCGGGCGCCTGAGCTTGGCTGGGGAGCATGGCCAAGGTGAGAAGAGCGATAATCGAGTAAAAGGAAAAAAGGCGGCGTGGGTTTTTCATGGGTGAATGGAATGCCTGTTGCTGAGTCCGAGGCACCGGTGGGGATTATCCAATGGCATAGGGTAGGTCAAGACACCCCTTGACGGCGCGCGGCGAGCCTCGGCGAGAGATTTGCTTCGTCAGGAGCGTCGGGGCGCCGGGCGGAAATCAGACATTAAAGCGGAACTCGATCACATCGCCATCCTGCACGACATACTCCTTGCCTTCGAGGCGGAGCTTTCCGACTTCGCGAGCTTTCGCTTCCGAACCGTAGGTCACCAAATCTTCGAACGAAACGATCTGCGCCGCGATGAAGCCGCGCTCGAAATCGCTGTGGATCACGCCCGCTGCTGCCGGAGCCTTGTCGCCCGCATGGATCGTCCAAGCGCGGGTTTCCTTCGGGCCGGTCGTGAGGTAGGTGCGAAGTCCGAGAAGATGGTAGGCGGCGCGGATGAGTTGGCCCACGCCGCTGTCCTCGACTCCGAGGCCCGCCAAAAACTCCTTCGCCTCCTCGGGCGGCAGGTCGGCGAGTTCGCTCTCGATCTGAGCGCTGATCACGACGGCCCCGCAACCGAGGTGGTCGGCCGCGTATTGGCGCACGGCGCGCACATGCTTCGCGGCGGAGGAATCACCCTCGAGATTGGCGAGGTCGTTTTCGCCGACATTGCAGGCGAAGAGCGTCGGCTTCGAGGTGAGTAGGAAAAAGCCACGCAGGATGTCTTTTTCGGAATCGGCGAGCTCGAGGGTGAGGGCGGGCTTGCCGGCATCGAGGTGGGGAATGAGTTTTTCGGCGAGCGCGACTTCGGCCTTAGCCTCCTTGTCGCCGCTGCGGGCAGCCTTTTGGTTGCGCTCGGCGCGTTTTTTCACCGAGGCGAGGTCGGCGAGGATGAGTTCGGTGTTGATCACCTCGATGTCGCGCACCGGATCGACCGTTCCCGCGACATGGTGGATGTCGGAACTCTCAAAACAACGCACGACCTGGATAATTGCATCGACCTCGCGGATGTGGCTCAGGAACTGGTTTCCCAAACCCTCGCCCTCACTCGCGCCGGCGACCAATCCGGCGATATCCACAAACTCGATCGCTGCGGGCAGAATTTTTTCCGACTTCGACAGCTCGGCGAGTTTTTGCAACCGCTCGTCGGGCACATTCACGATGCCAACATTCGGCTCGATCGTGCAGAAAGGGAAATTCGCCGCCTGCGCCTTGCGGGTGCGCGTGACAGCATTGAAGAGGGTGGACTTCCCGACATTCGGCAGTCCGACGATTCCGGTTTTCAACATAGGCGCGGGACACTAGCCACTCGCCCGCCAAAGGAAAAATCTTCTTTTGCCCGCGCCGCCCGCCTTAATTGAAACCATCCCATGTCCGCCGGTAGCTCCACCCATTCTCCGATCGAAGTCGAAGTTCCGCTCGCCCGCTCGCCCTACAAGGTTCTTGTTGGCGAAGGGCTCCTCCGCGATTGCGGGCGGTTAATCGCCGGAATCCTCAAGCCCGCCCGCTGCGCGCTCGTCACCGACTCGAATGTCGCTCCGCTCCACGCCGAGGCCGTCGAAACATCGCTCCGTCAGGCTGGATTCGAGCCCGTGCGAATCACCATCCCTGCCGGCGAATCTTCCAAATCCTTCGAGCAAACCGCGAAAATCTGCGATGCCATGATCGCGGCGGGACTCGACCGCTCGTCGGTGCTCGTCGCCCTCGGCGGAGGCGTAATCGGCGACCTCGCGGGATTCGCCGCCGCCATTTACTACCGCGGCATTCATTGCATCCAAATCCCCACCACCATCGTCTCGCAGGTGGACAGCTCCGTGGGCGGCAAAACCGGCATCAACGCCCCCGGCGGCAAAAATCTCATCGGCTCCTTCCACCAACCGCGCCTCGTCATTGCCGACACCGCCACGCTCCGCACCCTGCCGCCGCGTGAATTCCACGAAGGCTTCGCCGAAATCATCAAACACGCCGCCATCCGCGATCCCCAAATGCTCGATGCGCCCGCCGATCTCAACAACATCGCCCCGCTCATCGCACGGAATGTCGCCATCAAAGCCGCCATCGTCGCCGAGGATGAATTCGAAACCCAAGGCCTTCGCGCGCTTCTAAACTTCGGCCACACGATCGGCCACGGAATAGAAAACGCCGCCGGCTACGGACGCCTCCTTCACGGCGAAGCCATCAGCCTCGGCCTCGTCGCCGCCTGCCGCCTCTCGGTCGAAAAATCAGGCCTCCCGCAATCCGCCGCCGACCAAATCCTCGCCGCGCTCGCGCGCCACAATCTTCCTCAAACCCTCCCCGCTGACATTTCCACCGAATCCATCCTCGCCGCGCTCCGCAAAGACAAAAAATTCCACGCTGGCGCAATCCGCTTTGTCCTTCTCCGCAACCTCGGCGACGCCTTCGTTTCCGACGCCGTGAGCATCGGAGACATCGAGCGCGCCATTGAGGCCCTGCGGTGAGGGCGTTTGGGTTTGTTGGGTATTGAATTCGTATTTTTCGGCGTCTAGTTTTCGCCCTTCCAAAATGAAAATCCAAAGAGCCCTGATCTCCGTCTCCGATAAAACCGGCATCGTGGACTTCGCCCGCGAGCTTTCCGCCCGGGGCGTTGAAATCCTTTCCACAGGCGGCACGGCCAAGGCCCTTCAGGCCGCTGGAATCGCGACGGTTGAGGTGTCGCAGTTCACCGGGTCGCCGGAAATTCTCGAAG
>CAWUMN010000017.1:0-17974 GCA_963923595.1 uncultured bacterium | reverse complement strand
GCGGACTGACTGTGCAAGCGCGGGGCGTGGCGCTCTCACGGGTTGCGCCTGCGGATCGGAACTGCTTTGCTCGCAGCCCGATTCCCCTGCCTCATCCATCACACAACCATGCTCGAGCTCACCGACATTTCACTGACCATTCCAACCGGGGAAGGAACTCGCGAACTGCTTTCCAAGATCTCGGCCAGATTTCCCCTCCGACACTTCGGTGCCATCATCGGCGCCTCGGGTTGCGGTAAGACGACCCTTCTCAAGATCGTTGCAGGCATCGCCGATGGCGAGGAGGACGGAACGGTTTTCTGGAAGGGACGCGACCTCGAGAAAGATGATTTCACCTCCTCGGAGATTTCCTATGTGCCGCAATTCAGCATCGCCCATGAGGAACTCACCGTGCGCGAGTGCGTCGACTTCACGCTGCGGTTGCGCGTGAGCGGGATTGCCGGAGAGAAATGCACGGCGGCGGTGGACCAATTGCTTGCCGAGGTGCGCATGATGGAGTTCGCCGACCAAAGGGTGAGTGTCCTCTCCGGCGGCCAGCGGCGTCGTCTCGCGCTGGGCATGGAATTAACGAACCAGCCCGAAATTCTGCTGTGCGACGAGGTGACGAGCGGGCTCGACCCGCACTCCGAGGACGAAATCGTGCGACTCCTTCACAGCCTCTCCCGGCAGAAAAACCGCCTCGTTCTCTCGGTTACACACAGTCTCGAGCATTTGAAACTCTACGATTCGGTGCTGGTGCTCCACAGGGGCGTCGTGGCGTATCACGGCCCGCCGGCTTTTCTCGCGCATTACTTCAGTGTCGAGTCACCGGACAAACTCTATCAGCGCCTTGAACTGCGCCAGCCCGAGGAATGGGCGGCGTCTTGGAAAAAACATCAGGAGGGCATAGAAAAAGCCGCCGGGGCCGGGACGAAGCCGGATTCCGCCAAAAACGAAGCTTTTGAGGAGCCTCCTGCTGAAACCAGCGAACCGCCCGAAACGCCCGGAGCAGTCAGCCAAATCCTCACCCTGCTCGAGCGCCGCGTTTTGATTTTCACCCGAAGCCGCGCGCAGATTTTTCTTCAGATCGGCCTCATTCTCGGATTCCCGCTGCTCGTGGCGGTGTTCGCCTGGAAAGGCCTTCCGGCCGTAACGAACCTCAGCATGGGTCTCGACCTTGATGTCGCCCGTCAACTCACCGAGGCCCGGGATTTTCTCATTCAATCCAGCAAAGTCGGCAGTCTCGTTTCGGGCATTGTAATGTTCCAAGTGATCCTGTTGACGCTGATGGGCGCGAACAATTCCGGCCGCGAGATCGCTGCCGAGCGCCGGATTTTCGAAAAGGAAAAACTCTCCGGCCTGAGCACGGCGGCCTATGTCACGAGCAAGGCGGCGTTCCTCTTTGGCCTTGTGCTCGCACAGTCGCTCTGGATGGGGATTTTCGTCCACCAAGTCTGCGGCTTCCCGGGAAATTTCGGCGCCCAGCTGGCGCTGTTGGTCTTGGTGAATGCCGCAATGACCTCGATCTGTCTCGGTGTTTCGAGCCTGATGTCCAGCGCCGAGCAGGCATCGCTGGTTTCGATTTATCTGGTGGGTTTCCAACTCCCGCTCTCCGGCGCGGTGCTCGCCCTGCCAGCCCTGCTCGGGGACGCGGTGCGTCCGTTCATTTCAGCGTATTGGAGCTGGTCGGGAATCCTCCAGACACTGAAAAACGAACGCTACTACGACATCGTGCAAACCGTGGTTCAGAGCCCGCTCAGCCCTTTGTCGCTGTGCCTCTGGGTGCTCGTCGCGCACATCGCCGCCGGTCTTTTCGCCGCTTGGATCGGATGTGAGAAACGCCAACTCGGATGATGACGGATAAACCTTCAACGCGGACCAGCGGGGATTTCGCCAGCGAGGAAACCAGACAACTCGCGCCTTGGGCCGTTCCGCCCAACGGATCGAGTGGCCGCGCCCATGAGGAGCCGGTTCACCACTACCGCTCGGAAATCCAGCGCGACCGGGCGCGCATTATCCACTGCACCTCCTTCCGCCGACTCGACGGAAAGACCCAGGTTTTCCTGAACGGCACCGGCGACCACTACCGCACCCGGCTCACGCACACGATCGAGGTCGCCTCGATCAGCCGCACGATCGCACGGGCGCTCCGGCTGAACGAGGATTTGGCCGAGGCGATCGCGCTGGCCCACGACCTCGGCCACCCGCCATGTGGACACCGTGGCGAGGAGGAATTGGACTTGCTTTTGAAGGAACACGGTGGATTCGACCACAATGCCCAAAGCCTCCGCATCGTCGAAATCCTCGAGGAAAAATATCCCGGCTTTCCGGGGTTGAACCTCACCTGGGATGTGCGGGAGGGAATCCAAAAACACGCTGACGGCTATGTTTTTCCAGTCACCGGCAGGCGCTACCCCTCCGCTTCGCTCGAAGCGCAGATCACCGACTTGGCCGATGAGATCGCCTACTCCAGCCACGACCTCGACGATGGCTTGGACGCGGGACTCCTCTCGCTCGCCGCGCTGGAGGATGTCCCCCTCTGGAAACACGCCAAGGACTCCGCCCGCGCCGAATGCCCCGACCTCGACATCCCGCGCTACCGGGGATTTGTCATTCGATGCCTCGTCAACCACTTGGTCGATGATCTCGTCCGCCAGACCGCCGCGAACATCCGCGAGGCGGGCATCCAAAGCCTCGACGACATACGCAACCACCCGACTCGTCTCGCCTCCTTCAGCAAGGCGACCCGTCAGGAACTCTCCAATCTCCGCCGGCATTTGTTCCAAAACCTCTACCGCAGCCCCGAAGTCGCCGGCGCGAACGACCAAGCCGCGCAGAGGATCGCCGAGCTTTTCCACCACCTCATCGCCCATCCCAAAAACCTCGGCCGCAAAGCGCGCAACCGCATCGAGCGCGACGGTCTCCAGCGCGCTGCGGTTGACTACATTTCAGGCATGACCGACCGCTATCTCGCCCTCCAACACCGCGAGTGGCTCGGCGGGGAATAGCCGCGCGGCCGGAAAAAAAACTTGCTGGCACAAAACCGCATGGCGAATGTTCCCTGCCATCCATGGAGTTCATTTCCCATACCGGCTCCACGCCTGTAACGCCACTCGGGCGGAATTTTGCTTAAAATAGATACCCCTTTTTTCTTTATCCACTAGCCATGCCAAGCACGAGCCCAGTCGATATTCTCATCCAGTGCCCCGGATCGCATGGCGTGATTCCAGACCATGTGCACGAGCAAGCATCTGCCTTGCATAATCTTGGAATTAAAATTCTTGTTCTTTGCTGCCCCGCCTACTTGCGTTCGCGCAACACCGCTTACCCGACCATTCCCTGCATGCTCGAAGGTGCCACAACGAACCGCACGAACGCCTTCTCGCGCAAAATGGGCAAGGCGCTCCAGACAGTTCGCAATCAATTGATCTTCGCCTTGGAGGTCTACAAAAACCGGCCTGCTTTGGTGCTTTCGGCAAGCCATGTGGACAGCCAAAGCCCCCTCTGGGTGTGGCCGCATCTGCTGATGATCCTTTTCCGCAAGACCATCTACGCGATGAACCTGCATTTCTCGAGTCGCGACCACCACCTGGGTCCGAAATGGTGGCAAAAGCTCGGTGAAAGCCTCTCCTTCAAACCCTTCCGGATCGCCGTCGCGCACAAGCGCCTCCCCTCACCCAACCCTCTTCCAAAAAACATCCGCACGGTTGAGGTTCCGATCGGCCCCGAAAAAACGGTCCAGATCCGCGAGAATCCCAAAAAAATCCGTCAAAAGTGGAAAGTCGCCCGTGGCAAAAAAATCTTCCTCGCCTTCGGCCACATCCGCAACCACAAGAACCTGGACCTCGTCATCCGCGCCTTGTTGGAAAATCCACAGGCCGCTCTCGTCATTCTCGGCCGTGTCTCGAACCACCGCGACCGTCCCTTGAAATACTACCAAATGCTCGCCGACGACTTGGGACTCTCCAAGCGCGTCTACATCAGCGACGAGTTCGTCCCCGATGAAAAACGCCAGAGCTATTTCGAGGCGGCGGATTTTGTCATTTCCACTTACTCGGCTGGCTTCCACTCTCAAACCGCCACCCTCGCCACTGCAGCGCATGCCCGACGCCATGTCCTCGCTTCCAGCGGGGACAGCCCCATGCGCGACCTCGTGGAGCATTTCGGGCTCGGAGTTTTTGTCGAACCGGACTCCAGCGAAGCCGTTGCCGACGGAATGGCCACACTCCTGCAGGGAGAACTCCCCGAAGCGAATTGGGAAGGCTTCGAAGCCCACGCCACTTGGGAAACCAATGTCACCCGCTTACTGGAAGCCGCAGCAGATTTGGTCGCCGGCAGGCCAACCCCCTCCCGCCAATTCGAAGGCTACGAGGATGAAGCCGTCCCGCTCCCGACTCTCCTGAGCGCCCGATCCCTCCTGCCCACGAAGCCCAAAAAGCTCCCGGCCAAACGGAAAGAGCCCGCCGCGCCAAAACCTCGGTCCGTGGCGCGGAAAAAAACCACCAAGCCCGCGTCCCCGCCAGCCGCTCTTTATGAGGTTCCCCCAGCCGGAGCCGTTCAACCACCCGCCCCGCCAGCTCTCGACCCAGCCCAACCCGTTTTCCCTGGCTTCGACGCCGTTCTGGAATCCCCGGCCCCCGCGCCCGCCAAGGTCAACGGCTTGAACGGCCATGCCAAAGCCTCGAAGAAAAGCGAAATCGCCGAAAATCCAAAACCTCGCCCCGTTCGCAAATCCCGCTCACGCGTTGCTGATCTCGAGGCTCCCGTGGAACGCGAAACCGCCGGGGCTGTCGCCGTGTGATTGACGGGATTCTCCCGATGACCGGCGACTGGTTCTCCTTCAGCCTCCCCGATTTTTCCTATGCCTTCCTGAGCGTGTTGCTCGAAGGCGTGCCGTTCATTCTTTTCGGCACGCTGCTCTCTGGGCTCATCGATCAATTTCTCCCCTCGCGTGTGATGACCCGCCTCCTGCCGCGAAGCGCCTTTCTCGGCATCTGCCTGAGCGGTTCGCTGGGACTGATTTTTCCGATGTGCGAATGCGGCATCGTTCCGGTCATCCGCCGCCTCATCGCCAAAGGCCTGCCGCCCTCGAACGCCATCGCCTACATGCTCGCCGCGCCAATTGTGAATCCCATCGTCGCCTTGAGCACCTACGCCGCCTTTCGCGGCCAAGGCGCGGAGGAATTCACCGTCCTTCGCCTCGGCCTCGGCTACTTTGTCGCCGTCCTCGTCGGATTCGCCGTCCTCAACCTCCCACTCGCCTCCGTGCTTCGGGGAAAAATCCTCGCCGGGCTCGACCACCCTCCGCACGACCACCACCACTCGCCCGTTCCATTCGGTCAAAGACTCGTCGGCGCGATGAATGCCGGCGTGCGCGATTTTTTGGATGTGATGGTCTACTTCATCCCCGGTGTTGCCGTGGCATCGCTCTTCAGCACGGCGGTCAATCAGGAACTCTTCCTCCCGCTGGCGCTGAACGACTGGCTGGCCGTGCCCTCGATGATGACCCTCGCCGGCGTGTTGTCGCTCTGCAGTTCCTCGGATGCCTTCATCGCCGCGACCTTCGTCTCGTTTCCAGCAGTTGCGAAACTCGCGTTTCTGGTCTTCGGTCCGATGATGGATTTGAAACTCCTGTTCATCTACAGTGCGGTTTTCACCAAACGATTTACCCTTGGTCTTGCCATCGGGCTTTTTGTTTTGATCGGTCTCTTGTGCCTGAGGCTTTCCGTCATCGCCCTATGAACCGCACCGCATACCGGCTTTGTTCCTCCGGCGTCCTGATGGTCTGGGGCGTCGTGCTTCTCTATTTCCAACTCTCCGGCCGCATCGCCTCCTACCTCAATCCGGCCTTCCATACTTTTGTGGCAATCTCCGGCGGCGTTCTCATTTTCCTCTCTGTCGCCTTGCTGTTGACCTTTCGAAAAGAACACGACAGCGACGATTGTTGCGGGGATCACGACCCCACGGGGGCGTCACTCAGCGGAGGAGTCGCCTCGCTCCTCATCCTCGTGGCGCCTCTTCTGGCTGCGACCAAAATCTCCCAAAGCGGCTTCAGCGCCACGGCGGTTAAAAACCGGGGCGTTGTGAGTGACATCGCCAACCTTCCAGGCTACTCGCCGTCCTTGCCGAACCACGATGGTTCCGTCGGCGAGTCCACGATGATGGACCCCTCTCTTTACCTCAAAAAAAACGAGTCCGGCCAAATCCTTGCCGAACTCATCGACCTTGTTTACGCGTCCGCCAACGACGACTTGCGCGGCGATTTTGAAAACCAGGAGGTCGAACTCGTCGGCCAATTCCTCCCCGCCCGCACCGGCAATTCCTCGGGCGACCGCTTCCGTCTCGTTCGGATGTTTGTGATGTGCTGCGCCGCAGACGCCCGCCCGGTTGGCATTGCGATCCAAAACAACCAAGCTCCCCACTTCCCGGAGATGACCTGGGTGAAGGTTCGCGGCAAAGCCACTTTTCCCGTCGAGGGTGGCCGCCGCACCCCGCTTGTCATCGCCGAATCCGTTACCGAAACCGAACCGCCCCGCGAATCCTTTGTGTATTGAAACCATGAAACGACTCCTACCCATCCTAGCCGCCCTTCTCTCCATCACCACGCACGCCCGCGCCGAGCTTCAAGGCGCTTGGATCGCGACTGTCTACAACATCAATTTCCCCTCCAAGGAAGGCCTGCCCGTCGAGGTCCAAAAACAACAAGCCAACCGCCTGCTCGACGCCGCAAAGTCTGCCGGACTCAATGCCGTGATGCTCCAGGTCCGGCCTGAATCCGACGCCTTCTATGCCTCAAGCCTCGAGCCCTGGAGCCGCTACCTCTCCGGCACCCAAGGCACAAACCCCGGCTACGACCCCCTCGCCTACTTCATCGCCCAAGCCAAGGCGCGCGGCCTTCAAGTGCACGCTTGGATCAACCCTTTCCGCGCCGGCGCCAATTCCTCCGAACCGCGCTCGGCAAAACACATCAGCCGGGTTTATCCCCAGTATTGTTACAAAGTCGGCACCACCCTCTGGATGGACCCCGGCTCGCCCGAGGTTCGACGCCATATCAACTCCGTCGTGCGCGAACTCGTCCAGCGCTACGACATCGCCGGCGTCCACCTCGATGACTATTTCTACCCCTACCCCACCTCCAAAGGCGGCCCCCCGCATTTTCCCGATGACAAAACCTACGCCGCCTACCGCTCCTCAGGCGGCAATCTCCCGAAAGCCGATTGGCGCCGCCAGAATGTGCATTTCCTCATCCGCGACCTCAGCCAGACAGTCCACTCCGCTCGGCCCGGTCTGCAATTTGGCGTCAGCCCCTTCGGCATCCACAGCAAGGACACCGCCCCCTCGAGCATCAAAGTCGGCCTCGATCAATACCACGAACTTTTCTCCGACCCCGTGACCTGGCTCCGGCAGGGGTGGGTCGATTACCTCTCGCCACAACTTTATTGGAAAGACGGCGGCCCGCAGAGCTTTTCCACACTGCTCAGTTGGTGGCGGAATCCCAAGGTCAACCCGCGCGGAGTTCCCATCGTGCCCGGCATCGCACTGGATCGCCTTGAGTCCCAAGGCTGGTCGTCCTCCGAGATCGACCACCAACTTTCCTTGGAAAAATCCATCTCGCCCCGGCCGCGCGGCGGATTCCTCCTCTGGAACATCGCCCCCCTGTCCAAGAACACCAAGGGCGTGATGGCCATGATCCGCGCACGCTGATCAAGCCGAGACCCCAAACGCAGCAACAGGCATAGCTTTTGGTGGCTCAACATTGATTTGCATGGAAGGGAGCTTTCTAGGATGTTTTCCGGCCATTTTGAAAACGACAGCAACGCCTTTGGCAGAAACAAACCGACCTCATTCCGTGGAAAATTTGAGGGTGGTGGGAGTCACGCGCCTCATCACCCCCTCGCAGATCAAGGAACAGCTTCCCGTCGGCGCGAAGCAATTGTCCCTCGTCGAAAACACCCGCCGCGAAGCAAAAGCGATCCTGCGTGGCGAAGACGACCGCATGCTCGTCATCGTCGGCCCGTGCTCGATCCACGATCCCCAGTCCGCCCTCGATTACGCCCGCAAACTCGCCGTTCTCTCGCGCGAAGTCGCCGACAACTACCTCGTCGTCATGCGGGTTTATTTTGAAAAACCCCGCACGACCATCGGCTGGAAGGGATTCATCAACGACCCTAATCTCGACGAGTCCTGCGACATGGCAAAGGGCATCCTGCTCGCGAGGAAACTGCTTTTGGACATCCTCGACCTCGGCCTGCCGGCGGCGACGGAGTTTCTCGATCCGATCATCCCCCAATACACTGCGGACCTGATCACTTGGGCCGCAATCGGCGCCCGCACCACGGAATCCCAGACCCACCGCGAGATGGCGAGCGGGCTTTCGATGCCGGTCGGATTCAAGAACGCCACGGACGGAAGTTTTCAAACAGCGATCGACGCGATGGCTTCCGCCTGCACCCAGCACAGCTTCCTCGGCATCGACCAGGACGGCGCCACGAGCATCATCAAAACCGCCGGCAACCCAGACAGTCATGTTGTGCTCCGCGGCGGCCGCAACGGCCCGAACTACCATCCCCACGATGTCGCCCAAGCCGAGCAGGCGCTCCGCAAGGCGGGCCTCCACCCGTCGTTGATGGTCGATTGCAGCCATGCGAATTCCGGCAAGGACCCCAAACTCCAACCCGAGGTCTGGCAGAGCATCCTCCGCCAGCGCCGCGACGGAAACCGCCACCTTATCGGCGCCATGCTCGAGAGTCATCTGCATTCCGGCAGCCAACCGCTCGGGCCTGATCCCACGGGCTTGAAATACGGGGTCTCGATAACCGACGCCTGCATGGATTGGGAAACCACTGCCGCGCTCTTCAAGAGTTGAAAATTTCCGAGGCCAGGTTTGCGGCGATCGATTTCGAAAGCGCCGGAACCGCGCCCGGGCTCACCGACGAGCCGGTTCAAATTGCCGTCGTCCACTGGAACGGCTCCTCTCTAGAGCGTGTCCTCGAATCGTATCTGAAACCCTCGCGCCCCGTGACCTGGGCCGCACGCGAGGTTCATGGCATTTCCGACGAAATGCTCGCCGACGCTCCGGCACTCATCAACCTATGGCCGAAAATCCGCGAGGCGCTGGCCGACCGCTGGGTCGTGGCCCATGGCGGCTCCACGGAGAAGCGCTTCCTGAATGTCTTTCCCCTCCACGGATTCGGCCCTTGGGTCGACACACTCCACCTCGTGCGGGCGATCCATCCCACTCTTCAATCCCACGCCCTCGGCAGGGCGATCGAGTCGCTCGGCTTGGAATCCCAACTCGCCGCATGGCCTGCCTTCCGATGGCACGACGCGGCAAGCGATGCGGCAGCCACACTCGTGCTTCTGGAGCATTTGATCGACACCGCCGACCTCCGCGAGGAACCGGCCGAAATCCTGACCCGGCCGAGCTTGCGGGCCTATTTCAAGTCTCGCAGGAAATAATCCCTTCGGGCGTCACCACGAAATCCATCCGGATGTCGTGATCCTCGCAGGGCACGCGGTCGACGAGGAATTCGCTGAAGCAAACACCGACGCGGACGCCTCGGAACTTGGTCAGAAGCCGGTCGTAGTATCCTGCACCACGCCCGAGCCGCCCCCCGGTGGCGTCAAAAGCCAATCCCGGCACAAAGATAAAATCGGCCTCGAACGGAGCTTTCGGCGCGTTCGCCTTGGGCTCGAGATTGCCGAATTTTCCCTCAACCAAATCCTCGACCGACTCGGCGTAGTGGAGTTTCAAATCCTCCCCCGAGACTCGAGGAAGGGAGATTTTTTTTCCATCGGGCCAAGGCATGAGGAGCTGAGGCTCGGACGGCAAGGCGCAATAGAAACAGGCCGAACTCGAGCGGTGCCATTCGAGCCAGAGCGCCATGTGGCCGAGGATTTCCAAGCCAGCCGCACGGCTGCGAATCATAGGCAAACCCTTCAATTTCCTGCGCGCCTCCCTCCGCAGGCTTTGCTTTTCCTCGGCGATCACAGACACTCCCATGGCACATGGTCCGCAAGTTTATCGAGAAAAAAATAGCCGCACGGCAGAAGCCGGACCTGCACGTGGATATGAAGCTCGGCTCGGGATGGCACAAGCGGAACTTTCTCGCGGAGGTCGTCATTCCCTCGATGTTCACCAAGCGCCATGGTGAAAAAACCAAGCCGGTCTATCCCGAACTCCGCGAGGGCGAGCTTTGCATCACTTGGATCGGCCACGCCTCGTTCCTCATTCAAACCCCCGAGCACAGCATCCTCATCGACCCGAACTGGGCGAAGTGGCTGAAGGTCATCAAACGCCTCCGCCAACCGGGCATCGAAATCCACGACCTCCCGGCGATCGACCTCGTGCTGGTGACACATGCCCATTTCGACCATCTCGACCGCAATACCCTGCGCGCCGTGGCGAGCGATCAGGCGATCGTGGTTCCCGAGCATGTCGGCGGGTTGGTCCATGGTCTCGGCTTCAACCAGGTGCAGGAACTCCGCCAATGGGAGTGCTTCGAGATCGGCGATCTGAAGGTCACGCTCACGCCCGCGAGGCATTGGGGGGCGCGCGTCCTGCACGACAGCCACCGGGGTTTTGGTGGATTCCACATCGAATACGCCGGGCGCTCGATTTTCCACTGCGGCGACAGCGCGTGGTTCGAGGGCTTCACCGAAATCGGCGAGCGGCTGCCTGTGGAGATCGCCCTCCTGCCCATCGGCGCCTACGAGGCCCCGACAAAGCGCGATGTCCACATGAACCCCGAGCAGGCGATCGATGCCTTCCTGCAACTCAAAGCCCGCACGCTCGTGCCGATGCACTACGGCACCTTCCGCCTCGGCTACGAACCTCTCCATGAACCCCCTGAGCGCCTTATCCGCCACGGCGCCGCCAAGCAAGTCCTCGACAGCATCCGCATTCTGAAGGAAGGCGAACCGACGGTTTTTTAAAAATCCCTGAAAAAGAGGATTTCGCACCCGGTAGCGAATTCCGTTCGTAACAGATGGCCATGATGGCAAACCCGATTCCGGATTCCCCCGACCAAACCGGGGCGATGATTCTCCCTTGGGTGAGCCTTTTTCCCGGAGCCATGCTACCGCTCAAAATCTTTGAGGAGCGCTACCGGGAAATGCTCCGCGAAAGTCTCGCTGGTAACCGCATGTTCGCCATCGCCCACTCGATCGGCGAGGACACCGAATTCGAGCGCATCGGCGGGCTAGGCATCATCCGGGCCTGCGTGCACAATGACGACGGCACCTCGAATCTCGTCCTGCAAGGCCTCGCTCGCGTGGAGTTCCTTGATATGCAACTCGAGCCTTATCCGATTGGCCGGATTTCCATCATCACCGACCCTGTCGGGAGTTCCCGCAAACTCGAATCGCTTCGAAAAATAATCACCGAGACCTTCCAAGCCACCTCCCTCCTGAAGGCAGGCATCCCCGAGGGTTTCATGAAGCACTTGAATGCCATCCCCGACCCTGGAGCCTTCGCCGATCTCGTTACCTCGACCGCCATTGAAAATCCCCAGACCCGCCGCCTCCTACTTGAGGAATTGGATGTCACCTCCCGCATGGAACTCCTCCAGCGGTTTCTCAACGCCCAGCAGACCCACTGACGCCGGATTTTCCAGACCTCCGTGTGACAATTCCGCCACATGGCTCTTGAGACTCGCCACGCCGGAACATTTCGCTAGTCTTCCTCGGGCATTCCGAAAATCCGGCACGCGGATTCCACGATTCCCACTGTCCGCAAGTTACTAAATGCTGAAAAAACAAACACAGCTGCCCGGCCATGCGACCAACCAAAGCCGTTTCCAAACGGCGAAGATGACGCTGCTCATGGACCGCTTCATGACGGTTTTCATCAAATTCGGCGGTGCCCTCGTTATAACCTCCGTGCTGGGAATTTTCGTTTTTATTTTCCTGCAAATCTGGCCGCTCTTCGCCCCCGCCAAGGTGACACCGCTGAAAAGCATCCAGCTCCCCGATACCAAATACGCCCTACTCGGCATGGACGAATGGGGCGCGAAACCCTACCTCGTGGAGCCGGACGGATCATTGTTTGTGGTGGATTACGAGACAGGTGAAATGCGCGACCAATCGCTCGATCTCGGCATCACAGGCCGCGTCACGGCGGCCTCGCTTAACAAGCGGGAACAAAAAATCATCCTCGGCACATCGGACGGGCAATTTGTCCTCGTCTCGCCAAACCACACCTCGCGCGAAGTCCAAGGCCGCCAAGTGGTCGAGGTCGATCCCAAGGCCGAGGCACAGGCTCCCATCGGCGACCCCGGCCTGCCGATCACAGACATCGCCTACGGGGACTCGGGCACGAGCAAACTCATCGTCGCCCTCCAATCCGACGGCGAGACAAACAAAGTGTCGGCCTCGCTTTTCAAGCGGAAGCGTTCGCTCATGGGCAAGAGCAAGGAGGAGTTGGCTGGCACCCACGATCTTTCGTCGTTGATCCCCGGTCGGCCCGAGAAAATCCTCGTCCCCGTCACTGGCGATTCCGTCGTTGTGCTCACCGAAAGCGGCAAGGTCTGCTACCTCGTCCTTGCTGGAAACAAGTTCGAGCTTCGCCAGATTTTCACGCCATTCGGGGATTTGGAGGACCAGCACATCAACGCGGCAAATTTCGTCTTCGGCGATGTCTCGATCGCCTTTGCCAACGACTCGGGCGCTAACCGCGTTTTCAGTTTATTCTACCCCAAGGGAGGCAAGGAGCGCCTCTACGGCCTCACCCACGAGTTCCCGACTCTCGGCGCGAGTCCGGTTTTTCTCGTCTCCACCCTTCGCAACAAGGCATTCCTCGTCGGTGGCGGCAAGGAATTGTCCCTCCGCTACTCGACCACCGAGTCGATCCGCTGGCAATCGAGCGTCCCCTACTCCGTGGCCAATGCGGTGATCAGCGGAAAATACCGCCGCCTCGCCGTGCTGGATTCCTCGAACAAGCTCCACTTTTTCGAAATCGACGACCCCCACCCCGACTCGGGCTGGAAGGCGCTTTTCGGCAAGGTTTGGTATGAGGGCGCGCCGGGACCGAAGTGGGAATGGCAAAGCACGGGCGGCAGCGACGACTTCGAACCCAAATACTCCCTCGTGCCGCTGATTTTCGGAACTCTCAAAGGCACGCTTTACGCCATGCTTTTCGCCGTTCCGATCGCCCTCCTCGCGGCCCTCTACACATCCCAATTCCTCGATCCCCGCTTCCGCTCGGCCGTTAAGCCGACGATGGAAATCATGGCCTCGCTCCCCTCGGTTGTCCTTGGCTTCCTGGCCGCGATCTACATCGCCCCGCTCATCGAGCGCCAGGTGCCCTCCCTCCTTCTCGTCGCCGCCGGCGTGCCGGTCGTCGCCGCGTTCTCGGGATTCCTCTGGAGCCACCTGCCGATCCAAATCCGCAAATTCATCCACCCCGGCTGGGAGTGGATCGTCTTCCTGCCTCTACTGCTCGCCAGCGCAACCATTCTCTGGTGGCTTGGCCCGGCTTTCGAGGCTATCGCCTTTGTCGTCACCGATCCGGCCACAGGCCAAAAAACCGCCGACTTCCGCGCTTGGTGGCCTGCCATCACGGGAACGGGCTACGACCAGCGCAATTCCCTCGTCGTGGGCTTCATGATGGGATTCGCAGTGATTCCCATCATTTTCACCATCACGGAGGACGCCCTCTCGAATGTCCCCAAGCCGCTCATCACCGCCTCGATGGCCTGCGGTGCGAGCCGCTGGCAAACCGCCCTCCGCGTCGTCATGCCAACCGCCTCGGCGGGGATTTTTTCAGCCCTCATGATCGGCCTCGGCCGCGCGGTGGGCGAAACAATGATCGTCGTGATGGCTACCGGCAACACCCCGATCATGGAGTGGAACATCTTCTCGGGCATGAGAACCCTCTCGGCGAACATCGCGGTGGAACTCCCCGAGGCTCCGCACCATGGCACCCTCTATCGCACCCTCTTCCTTGGCGCCATGGTGCTGTTCCTCCTCACTTTTGCCATCAACACCGTCGCCGAGGTTCTCCGCCAGCACCTGCGCGAGAAATTCAAAACGATTTAGGCCATGAAAGACGCCGACACCAAGGCCCACGACCTCACCCGCACCCACGCCGCCCCTGGCGAGCCATTCGTCTGGCTCACCGCGATGGGCCTGTCCCTCGGCCTCCTCATGGTTTTCGGCCTGCTCGGCATCATCGTTGCCAACGGTCTCCCGGTCTTCTGGCCCTCGAAAATCGTGGAACTCCGCCTCAAGCAGGGAGTCAAAAACCCCGTCCCGAACTCGGGCGAAAAGCTTACCGGCGAGATAGTCCAAACCCGCGAAAAACGCATCCCGATCCTCGGCCCGAACGGCGAGAAAATCGAAGACCAGACAGAAGTGCAAATCTTCGTCGGCAACAAGGATGTGAACGGCTCCGGCTTCGCCTTCATCAACAACGCCGACATCGCCTCGATCTCCGAACCGCGCGACATCTACCGGCTCGAGCGAATGGAATACGGGATCGCCTTTGCGTTTCCCAAGTCCCTCCAACTGGCCGACGGGTCGTCCATTCGGGCCGATTCCCCGGCCTTTGCCGAAACCCTCGCACGACTCGATGCCGAGTCCACCGCCCGCCGCCTCGAAATTCAAAAAATCGAGAAACACGACATCGGCGCCATCAACTCCCGCATCACCGACCTCCGGGCCAAAGGCAAAGGCTCCCCGGAATCCCTACAGCAAATCGCCGCACTCGACGCCCAATACCAAATCCTCGCCGCCAAGGCCCGCGAGCTCCGCGCCCTCCAGGCCGCCAGCGCGCTTGTTTACAACACCCCGAACGGCACCGAGCGCCGCCTTCCCGTTGGCGACCTCGTCGCGTTCACCCTGCCGAACACCCTCGACACTCCGCAAAAAGCCGCACTGTTTTTTCACAATATCTGGAACTTCCTCACCCTCGATCCCCGCGAGGCGAACACCGAGGGCGGCATCTTTCCCGCAATCTTCGGAACCTTCGTGATGACCCTCCTCATGAGCCTTGCCGTGGTTCCCTTCGGCGTCGTGGCCGCGATCTATCTGCGCGAATATGCCAAGCAAGGCCTCGCCGTGCGCGCCGTGCGTATCGCCGTCAACAACCTCGCCGGCGTTCCATCGATCGTCTTCGGCGTCTTCGGCCTTGGATTCTTCGTCTATTTCGTCGGTGCTTCGATCGACAGCACCTTCTTCGGCGAATACCTCCCCACCCCGACCTTCGGCACCGGTGGCATCCTCTGGGCCGCCGCCACGCTCGCATTGATGACTGTTCCGGTCGTAATCGTGGCGACCGAGGAGGCTCTCGCCGCCGTTCCTCGCGGAATGCGCGAAGGTTCACTCTCCTGCGGCGCGTCGAAGTGGCAGACGATCCAGCGCATCATCCTCCCCGCCTCCATCCCGGGCATCCTCACCGGCCTCATCCTCGCCATGGCCCGCGGTGCTGGCGAGGTCGCCCCGCTCATGCTGGTTGGTGTCGTGAAACTCGCCCCGAGCCTTCCGATCGATGGTGACTTCCCATTCGTCCATCTGGAGCGAAAATTCATGCACCTCGGTTTCCACATCTACGACCTCGGCTTCCAATCCCCGGACTCCGAGGCCGCCAAACCGATGGTTTTCGCCACCACCCTGCTTCTGATACTCCTCGTTGTTGCCCTCAACCTCGCCGCCATCCTCATCCGTGAGAAACTCCGAAAAAGATACGCCACCGGTGCTTTCTAAGCCCGCCGAACAACCCATGGAAACCATCGCGCAAACCACCACCGAAGGACAAACGGACTTCATCTCGATCCGCGACTTCAGTTTTTTCTACGGCAAAAAACAGGCGCTTTTCGACATCTCGCTCGACATCCCTGAGCGCCAGGTCACCGCTTTCATCGGCCCCTCCGGTTGCGGTAAATCCACGCTCCTGCGGAATCTCAACCGCATGAACGACCTCATCGATGGCATCCGCCACTCCGGCGACATCTTCGTCAACGGCCGCAGCATCTACGACCCGCACATCGAGGTGATCTCGCTACGCAAGCGCGTGGGCATGGTTTTCCAAAAATCCAACCCTTTCCCGAAATCCATCTACGAAAATGTCGTCTACCCCCTGCGCGTCGCCGGCCAGAACAAAAAATCCGTCCTCGACGAAACCGTGGAGCGCAGCCTCCAAGGCGCCGCGCTTTGGGACGAAGTGAAGGACCGACTGCACGAGAGCGCCCTCAGCCTCTCCGGCGGCCAGATGCAGCGCCTCTGCATCGCCCGCGCCATCGCCAACCGCCCGGAAATCCTGTTGATGGACGAGCCCTGCTCCGCACTCGACCCCATTGCGACCGTGAAAGTCGAGGAGTTGATTCGCGAGTTGAAACAGGAATTCACCATTGTGATCGTCACCCACAATATGCAACAAGCCACTCGCTGCTCCGACCGCACCGCGTTCTTCTACCTCGGCAAGCTCGTGGAGTTCGACGAGACCCCGAAAATCTTCAGCAACCCCTCCCAAAAACAAACCGAGGACTACATCACCGGCCGCTTCGGCTGAGGCCATTTTCAACCCGATTTCAAATCCCTAAACCGATGGAAACACCCCGCCACATCCTCACCAGCTTCGAAACCGCCCTCGACAACCTCCGCAAGGATGTCCTCATGATGGCCAGCCTCGCCACGCGAAGCATCGACAATGCCCGCAAGGGACTCTTCGAGCGCGACGAGGATTGGTGCAACACCGTCATCGCCGATGACGAGGAACTCGACGCCCTAGAAATCCAGGTCGACAAGGCCGGCATGGACATCATGCTGCGCTTCCACCCCTTCGCCTCCGACCTCCGCAATGTCATCGCCGCGATGAAAACCAGTGTGAACCTCGAGCGGGGAGCCGATCAGGCCGTGGGGATCGCTCGTCGCGCCCGAAAGCTCATCTCGCAGCCCACCCTACCCGAACTCGCCCGCATCGAACCACTCTTCGACATGGCGACCACGCTTTTCAACGATGCCGTGAAAGCCTACGCCGACGGCAATATCGAGCTCGCGCGCACCCTCAAGCTCCGCGACAAGGACCTCGACAACCAAAACCGAGCCTTCGCCGAAACCCTCGCCGACCTCATGCAGAAAAACCCCGGGGACATCCGCGGCTACCTCGAACTCATCTTCATCGCCCGCTGCCTCGAGCGCATCGGCGACCAGGCCAAAAGCATCGCCGAGGATACCATCTACGCCGTCGAAGTGATGGACATCCGTCACACTCACACCCCGTCCTGAGGTATCGCAGCGCCATGTGACGACCTTGTCACACGCCCCGCGTTGCGAGGCTTTTTTTCATCGGGTCCCATGCGATGCTGATGAATCACTACCGCACCGGCTGGATATCGGATGTGCATTTGGGAACCAAGGGAAGCCAAGCATCGGCACTCATCGACTTTCTCAGGGATACGGAATTTGAAACCCTCTACCTCGTCGGCGACCTCATCGACATCTGGTCTCTGCGGCGCGGCATCTACTGGCCCCAGGAGCACAACGATGTGATCCAAAAGCTCCTCCGCAAGGGCCGAAAAGGCACCGAGATCATTTACATCCCCGGCAACCACGACGAATTCCTCTCCTCCTTCCACGGCCACTACGCCAGCGTCGAAATCCGCAAGAATGCGATCCACACCACCGCAGATGGCCGAAAAATTCTCGTCATCCACGGCCATGAACTCGACACCGTCGTCCAAAACCTCGGCTGGCTCGCCCATGTGGGCGATATAGGTTATGTCCTGCTCATGCGCTGCAACGGGCTTGTGAATTTCTTCCGCCGACTCTTCGGCTTGGGCCACTGGTCCCTCAGCGCGTATGTCAAAGCCGAGGTCAAAAATGTCGTGAGCTTCATCGGAAAATTCGAGGAGTCCGTCGTGCGTTTCGCCCGCGACCATAGGGTCGACGCTGTCCTTTGCGGTCACATCCACACCGCCGCCATCCGGGAAATCGAAGGCATCACCTACTACAATTGCGGCGACTGGGTCGAAAGCCTCACCGCCATGGTCGAGCACCA
>CAWUMN010000016.1:0-18252 GCA_963923595.1 uncultured bacterium | reverse complement strand
TGTCGATCCGCCGGAAGGCTCTGTTGATCTGGTCGGGGCTCGAGGCCTCGAGCCCGGAGAGGACCGCGAGGGCTTCCTTCAAATCGTCCAGCCGGTCGGCCTGGTCGGGGGTGAGTTTTTTCGCCTGGATGATGTCGTTGATGAGCGACTGGATTTTTTCCTGACGGGCGGTGAGCGGGTTGAGCTTCGCCTGGGCGTAGACGAGTGCCTCGTAGGACCAGCGGGTGGGCATGATTTCGCAAATGAGTGGAACCTGCAGGTCGCTGCGGGGCGGCATCGCGCTCTCGGGGTGGCGGATGGCCCATTGCTGGATCACATGGATGAAATCGAGGTTGCGGTTCATCTCCTCGTATTTGATGAGAGCGCCGCTGAGGATGATCTGGGGAATGAGCACCACGGGGATGATGAGGATTCCTGTCTTGCTCTGGGCGACGAGCGAGGAAATCACAAGGCCGATCGCGGCACCGTTCGCCGCCGTGAGGAACATCGCTGTGAAGACGATCCAAAATCCATCGCGCAGGGCGAGCAGGGAGTTTCCGATGACGGTGAAGAGCGCGCATTGGATGATGGCGAAAAAGGCGAGGGTCAGCACCTTGGCCGTCACATAAAAGCCGAGGTTCACATTCAAATTCCGCTCGCGCATGAGCACCGCGCGGTCGTGGATGATGTCGTCCACGCTGTTCGTGAGGCCGAGGAACATGGCCACGACGAGCGCCAGGAAAAGATAGGTCGGGATGTGGAAGGCGGAGGCGAAGTCGTAGACGGCGCTCTCGGAGTAGCGCAGGACCATGCCGGTGAGCAGGGCCAGCAGCGGAGCTTCGAGGATGGTGGTGAGGAGGTTCGCGCGATTGCGGAGCTTGCTGAGAAAGGCGCGGCGGAGCAGGACACCGAACTGCCGGAATTGCTCGCCAACCCGGAGGCGCTCGACGCCCCGGGATTCCGGCAGCGGCTCCTGGGGCGTCGCCTCGCGGGGGGCGGCGGGTTGGCGCACCTCCTTGAGCAGGCGGTAGGCCTCGTATTTGTCGCGCCAATAATCGGGCGCAAAGCGTCTCGCGGGGATGAGTTGGCCGCGGTTGTTTTCCTCTAGGATGATGTCGCCACCGAGGTCGCGGAGCGGCGTTTCAAGGACATCGAAAATGAACTCCGGCCTGGTCGTGCCGCAGGCTTCGCACCCGCCGGGTGAGGATTTGCCCGACTGCTTGTTTTCCTCCTCCGCGAAATACTGGAGCGTTTCGAGCGGGGTTCCGAAAAAGACGAGCTTCCCGCCGCGGTCGAGCACGATCGCCTTGTGGAACATCTGGAAAATCCGCGAGGTCGGCTGGTGGATCGTCACGAGCACAATCTTGTTGTGCGACATGTCGCGGATGATCTCCATGATGTGCTCGGAGTCCTTGGAGCTGAGGCCGCTCGTGGGCTCGTCGAAAAGGTAGATGTCCGCCGAGCTGACCATGTCGAGGCCGATGTTCAGGCGCTTGCGCTCGCCGCCGCTGAGGATTTTCTGGGCGCTCGAGCCGACGACCGAGTTGCGGCGCTCGTTGAGGCCGAGTTCGGCGAGTTTGCCGTCGATGCGGCGCATGCGCTCGCGCCGGCCGAGGTGCGGGGCGCGGATGGCGGCGGCGAAGTCGAGGTTTTCCTCGATGGTCAGGTGCTCGTCGAACGCATCGAACTGCGGGATGTAGGTGACATATTTCCGCAGCGAAGCGTGGTTCTCGTAGAGTGAGAGGTCGTTGAAAAAAACCTCGCCGCGGACTGGCTGGAACTGGCCGGAGAGCGCCCGCAGGAGAGTGCTCTTGCCGCAACCGCTGGCGCCCATCACGCAAACCATCTCGCCGCGCTGGACTGTGAACGACACCCCGTCGATTGCCACCGTTCCGTTCGGGAAACGGCATTCGATGTCATGCGCCTCCAGGGTTCTCACGAGATTTTTTTCCTCTTCGATCAAGCGCTCGGAGAAGTCGCAACGCAGGATTTGGCCGGCATCCACGCGGATCGTGTCGCCATCGATGAGCGGGGCGGAATTCCTCACCGGGATGCCGCGCACGAGGATTGGACGGTCGGTGCGGAGAACCTCGACCAAGCCTTCCTTGCGATCGTAATCGCAGGTGATCTTGAGAAGCACGTCCCCGCCCGGTCCGGGGGACAAAAGAATGTCGTCCTCCTCGAGCAGACCGGGATTGTTTGAGACGAGGTATTCGCTTTTCGAGGCCTTCAGGGCAAAGCGGCCGCCGTAGGAGCGCGCGCGCAGGCGGAGGTAGTCGAGGTCGAGTTCGCTGTCGTCGTGGAAGACAATCTTGTCCTCGAGCGTGGCCGTGACCTCGCGGCCTTCCGAGAGCCGCACGCCGCGAAGGACCGCATCGACATCACGCAGTGCCTTCACGCGGACGCGAAGGCCGAAAGCCACCTGCAGGCACGAATCGCGGCTCTGGTTTTTCTCGAGGGTGACTTCGTCGTCCTCGCTCACCGCCACGAAAATCTCGGGCAGGGTCACATTTTTCTTCGCGTTGAAATAGAAAACGAGGTCGGCGTAGGCGAGCACGACATCGTCGGCGAGGACGCGCTGGCCTGGATAGAGGCGGGCGAAACTCCCTGGCTCGAGCGCGCGCCCCTGCACGATGAGGTGGCGGCCGCTGAGATTTTTGACGATCACGAGATCGCCGTAGCGGTAGGCGTGGAGCCGTTCCTCGGCCTGGAACCCGGGCATGACGACATCCGAACTTTCCTCGTGGCCGAAGCTCACCATCTCGAGCGGCGAGGCGCCGGCGCTGTAGATGGAGCTATCGGATTTCTCGTCGGCGTTCAGTTGGTAAACGATATCGATCGCCTGGGTCGCCATGCCGAGTCGCGACATGAAGGCGTAGTAGGCCACGACCGCCTCATTTTTGAGACCCGCGCGGGAAATGAGGTCGTAGAGTTGGACGCCGAGAAGAATCTTCCGCTCGTCGCTCAGCTGGCCGGAGAGTTTTTGGGCCATGGCGTCGAGGTCCTGACGCTGGTTCAGCGCCTGTTGGAAAAGATCGCGAAGTTCCGAGTAAACCGCGTCCGGGTAGTCGTAGCGGAGGAAGCCGAGGCTGGAGTCGATTTCTTCTTCGATCAGCTCGCCATCCACCTGCGAAAAGGCCGCAAGCACTTGAATGAGGGTCGGCAGCAGGTTCGGCCCCTCCGTGACGGTGCGCGGCTTGCGCTGGATGCGGCGGAGGGCGCGACGAAGGAGGGCTTGGCTCCGGGCGGCGAAGCGTAAAGCGGCCTCAAGGCGGGTTTGAATACCGCTCGGCGCGCGAGGAGAGGTGACAGAGTCCACTAGCGCGCCAACCTATCCACGCCCGCCCCCCATTGCAATGCGCAGGCTTTGCGTCAGTCAAGAATGGCATTGCCGAACGCCGGGTTTTTCAAAAGAGTAGTCGCATCGATACCATGAGCACAGCCACCACCGACTCCAAGCCCCTCAGCGCCAACGAAGTCATCAAAGCCGCCTCTCACCACCTCCGAGGTAATCTCGCCCAAGAACTCGCCGATACGACTACGGGCGCGATCTCGGATGACTCCGGCCAGCTCACGAAGTTCCATGGCCTCTATCTCCAGGACGACCGTGACCTCCGCGTGGCCCTCAAGAAAGCAGGCAAGGAAAAGGCCTTCTCGTTCATGCTCCGCGTGCGCCTCCCCGGCGGCAAGGCCACCGCGCACCAATGGCTCGTTCTCGACAAGCTCGCGGGCGATGTTTCCTCACCTTCGCTCCGCCTCACCACCCGCCAGACCTTCCAATTTCACGGCGTTCTCAAGGGCAATGTCAAAAAGCTCGTCAAGGGCATGCACCAGGTCCTCCTCGATTCCATCGCAGCCTGCGGCGATGTGAACCGCAATGTCATGGCCCCGCCGAATCCCGAACGCAGTGCTGCCGCCCAGTTGGTCTACGAACACGCGAAATCCTGGAGCGAATACGCCCTCCCGAAGACCCGCGCCTATCACGAAATCTACCTCGATGAGGAACTCGTCGCCGGCGGCGAGCCCGAGCGCGAGCCGATGTATGGTGACACCTACCTCCCGCGCAAATTCAAGACCGGCTTCGTCCTCCCGCCCTCGAACGATGTCGACATCTACTCCCAAGACCTCGGCTACATCGCCATCGTCGAGAACGGCAAACTTGTCGGCTACAATGTTACCGTCGGCGGCGGGCTGGGCATGAGCCATGGAAACGCCGAGACCTTCCCGCGCTTGGCCGACACCCTCGGCTTCATAACGCCCGACCTCGTTAACAAAGTAGGCGAAGCCATTCTCACCACCCAGCGCGACTTCGGCGACCGCACAAACCGCAAACACGCCCGGCTCAAATACACCATTAAGGACCGCGGCATTGAGTGGTTCAAAGGCGAGGTCGAGAAACGCTCTGGCGTTGTTTTCGCTCCTGCGCGCGCCGTTCATTTCACCACCATTCAGGACCCCTTCGGCTGGCACGAATGCACCGACGGCACCTGGTTCTACGGCCTCCATATCCTCAGCGGCCGCATTGTTGACCGCGACGGTTGGCCGATGAAAACCGCCCTCCGCGAAATCGCCGAAATCCACACTGGCGACTTCCGCCTAACCCCTTCCCAAAACCTCAGCATCAGCGGCGTCACCACCGATATGAAGCCCCGTATCGAGGCCATCCTCGCCAAGCACGGCCTCGACAAGGAAAACGACCGCTCCGGCCTGCGCTTGAACGCCCTCTCGTGCGTCGCGCTGCCCACCTGCGGCCTCGCCCTCGCCGAGAGCGAGCGCGCCCTGCCCGAGACCTTGGAAAAATTCGAAGCCGTCCTCGACGAGAACGGCCTCCGTCACGACGCCATCAGCATCCGCATCACCGGTTGCCCAAACGGATGCGCACGCCCCTACCTCGGCGAGATCGGCTTTGTCGGCAAAGCTCCCAACAAATACGCGCTCTACCTCGGTGCCCGCTACGACGGCACACGGCTCAACCGCCTTTTCTCACCGAGCACCACGATCGACGGCGCCGTCGAAATGCTCCGCCCGATCATCAAACGCTACGCGCTTGAGCGCCAAGCCGGCGAAGGCTTCGGCGATTTCTGCGACCGCGCCATCCTGCCTGCCGACGCGACCTTTCACAGCACCGGCACTCCGGCGGCTGCGTAGGTCTTGGCCGACCTTGTCAGCTCAGGGTGCGCCTGCTTTTCTGAAATTCCAAGATGGACGCACCGGACATTTTTTCCGCCGAGGATTTGATTTCGAATCCCTTGCAATTCGCTTCCTTCGACCCACCGGTGCGCTTGGGAGTGATGGGAGATCCGGTGGCGCATTCGCGATCCCCTGTTTTTCAAAATGCGGCTCTGCGGGAATGCAGGATTCGCGCGCAATATACGAGGCTGCATGTTACACCCGAGAAATTCGCCGAGGCGGTGCGGGCCTTGCCTGCTGCTGGATTTTTCGGGGTGAATGTCACGATTCCCCACAAGGGCGCAGCCCTCGCGGTGGTGGATGTGGCGGAGGATTACGCGCGCGCCTCGGGGAGCGTGAATACTATCGTGGCCGCGGGCGGGAAATTGCATGGCTTCAACACGGATGGACCGGGACTGGTTCGCGCGATCCGCGAGGAATTCGGCGTCGATGTGCGCGACCTGCGCGTGGTGCTACTCGGCGCCGGGGGTGGCGCGGGAAGGGCGATTGCGGTGCAGTGCGCAAGGGAACGGTGCGCGAGGTTGGTGTTGGTGAACCGTTCCTTGGAAAAAATCGAGGCGCTGAAAAAAGAACTCGATCCGTATTTCCAATCCGAGCATTTGAGCGGACCGGTCGAGCGGTTGGTGGCAATTCCAATCGAGGATGGAGCACTAAGGCGCGAATTGGAGAACGCCGACATTCTCATCAATGCGACTTCGCTGGGCATGAGCCGAGTAGATCCCCCGGTGATCTCCCCTTCGCTTTTGACGCCGAACCTTCTTGTCTATGACACCGTGTATTCGGGAGGCGTGACGCGGTTGATTGAAGATGCCCGGGCCGCCGGGGCTCGTGGCGCGGACGGCTTGGGAATGTTGCTGCACCAAGGTGCCCTCGCTTTTGAAATCTGGTTCAACCGCCCCGCGCCCCTCGAGGCGATGCGGCACGCTCTTCTTTCCAAGCCATGATCCTCTCCATCGGACTCACCCAATTTGTCTTTGTCTCACTCGGTTTGCTCACCGTGAATGTTCTGCTGAAGGCGGGCGGTTTTGCCGAAAATGTCGCAGCGACTTTTCCACCCTTCTCGGTGTGGATGGCGCGGGATGGTGCGTGGCTTTTCGTTCTACCGATGCTGTGGGTGGCGCTGGCGTTGCTCTGCGAGCACACCATTCGGGGAAACATCGCGGAAAAAATCGCCCGCGCGACAGGGGTAGTGGTGGCGGCAGCAATTTTTGCCGCCTATTTTTACGCGTCGGCCCTGTTGTTCTGAGCCGCTCCAGAGGCGGTTTTCCCTACGCAAAGGCCCCTCCAGCGGGAGGTGCGAAATCTTTTTTGAACATTGGCATTCCTGATGCTGTCAAACACGGCAAAAGGAAAACTCCTATGAAAAACATCTACAAAAAAATCAACAAAACCAAATACAGCCTCGGTGAACTCATATCGGTAGTAGGATCCTGCGCCCGAAACAGCCGCGAACTCGTCGCCGCAATGGCCGACTTGTTCGACAGCGGCCGCGTGGTGATCCGCTCAAAAAACGGACGCGCACGCCGCGTTCGGGTTCAACACGCGAGGTAAACCAATTCCCCCAAAAGGGTGACCCGGGTGCTCGCGCCGCATGGGTGTGGGGCGCGACACCCGGCAGGTTTTCTAGGCCGATGCGGGATTGACCACAGAGGACACAGAGAGCTCAGAGGAAAAGCGGGGAGCCTACTCCGCGAAGACTCCAGCCGATTTTTCGGCGCGCTTGCGGGCGTTGGCGTCGAGGATTTTCTTGCGGAGGCGGAGGGACTTCGGAGTCACCTCCACATACTCGTCAGGGGCGATGTATTCGAGCGAGCGCTCGAGGGACATCACGATCGGCGGCGCGAGCGAGATACCTTTGCCGTCACCTTGGCTTCGCATGTTCGTGAGCTTTTTCGCCTTGCAAGGGTTCACCGGCATGTCGTCCGGACGGGCGTTTTCGCCGATGATCATGCCTTCGTAGATTTCCTCCTGCGGTCCAATGAAGAGACGACCGCGCTCCTGAATGCTGTCGAGGGCGTAGGCCATGCTGGTGCCGCCTTCCATCGAGACGAGCACGCCGTTGTTGCGGCTTGGAATCTCCCCCTTGTGCGGGCCGTATTCCTTGAAAAGGTGGCTGCAAATGCCATGGCCTTTCGTGAGGTTCACGAGGTCGGTTTCGAACCCGATGATGCCGCGTGTGGGAATGGTGGCTTGGACAAGCACGCTGTGGGGATTGTGCTCCATGTTCACGATCTCGGCTTTTCGTCCGGCAAGGTTTTGCAGGATATCGCCGAGGTTTTCCGGCGGCACATCGACATAGAGCGACTCCATCGGCTCGAGCACGGAACCATCCTGCGCGCGCTTGAAGATGACCTCGGGACGCGAAACGAGAAGTTCGAAGCCCTCGCGGCGCATCTGCTCCACAAGCACGGCGATTTGCATTTCGCCACGGGCCTTCACATCAAAATGGCCCGCGACATCGGTGTCGGCGACTGTGATGGAAACATTGCCGCGCGTCTCGCGGATCAGGCGATCGCGAATCTGACGGGCGGTGAGGAGCTTTCCTTCGCGACCCGCAAGCGGCGAGTCGTTCACGCAGATTTTCATGGAAATCGTCGGGGGATCGATTTCGACGAACGGCAAAGCCTCCCGGTCTTCCGTGTCAACCAGCGTCTCGCCAATGAAAATTTCCTCAAACCCACTGATGCCGACGATGTCTCCGGCGGAGGCCTCCTGGATTTGCACTTTCTCCAAGCCCTCGTGGGAGAAGATCGCCGTGACTTTGGCCTTTTCCTTCTTGCCGTCCTTGTGGATGCAAACGATCTGCTGGTTGAGCGAGACCTTGCCGCTGATGATGCGCCCGTAGGCGATCCGGCCGAGGTAGTCGCTGTAGTCGAGGTTCGACACGAGCATGCGGAAAAATTCCACATCGGGCTTCGGCGGCGCCGGGATGTGTTTCACGATCGCCTCGTAGAGTGGCTCCATGTTGTCGCACGAATCCGTGACTTCGTTTTTGGCGAAACCCTGCTTGGCGCTGGCGTAGATGTGCGGGAAATCGAGCTGTTCGTCGCTCGCGCCGAGTTCCATGAAAAGCTCGAACACCATGTCGAGAACCTTGTGCGGGCGGGCGTTCTCGCGGTCGATCTTGTTGATGACCACGATCGGCTTCAGGCCGTTCTCCATCGCCTTGCGCAGAACGAATTTCGTCTGCGCCTGCGGTCCATCGTGGGAGTCGACCACGAGCAGCACGCCATCCACCATTTTCATGATGCGCTCGACCTCACCGCCGAAGTCGGCGTGGCCTGGAGTGTCCACGATGTTCACATGGTAATCCTTCCAGCGGAAGGCGGCGTTCTTGGCGCGAATGGTGATGCCCTTTTCCTTTTCGAGATCCATCGAGTCCATCATGCGCTCGTCCGTTTTCTGGTTGGCGCGGAATGTTCCGGCCTGCTTGAGGAGCTGGTCGACCAGCGTGGTTTTGCCATGGTCGACATGGGCGATGATGGCGATGTTGCGAATGTTTTCCATAAATTCAAAAACCGCCCGGGTTTGAGCGGGCAGGGAATATGGGTGGGGCGGTGCCGGGTGTCAATCAACCCGGCAAGGGGAGGAATTGGGGAAGCGAGCGGAGGGAATTTTCGAAATCGTTGCGTGACTCGACAGGCAGGTCCTTCGGGAATTTCGCGGCGGAGCGGTTCCAGCGCGATAGCCAGTCGGCGCCAAGGATATCGCGTTGGCGGCGGCGGGCGTTTTCGAGATCAGTGAACGCGATGGTCGTTTCCTCTTTGTCGCCGGCGTTGCGTCCTCGCGCGACTCCGAAGCCCGCACCGAGCATGGCGACGCGCGAGGCAGTGGAACAGGTGTAGGTGAAGAGTTCGACATCGCTGCCGGCGCAGCGAGCGAGGATTTGGCGAAAGGCGTCCAGGGTCCACGCGAAGCCGGAGGTTTTGCCTGAGAACATGTCGTAAAAGATCAGGTCCGGTGCCGTGGCGGTGGCAAGGTTTTCCAGAAACCCTCCATCGAAAAGCTCCCAGGAAAGATCGGGGTGTTTCTTCGATTGCCAGCAGCCTTTTTCCAAAATTGCAGCGGGTCCGCCGTGGCGGAGGTAGGGGAAGCGGTCGTGGTTTTTGAAAGCGAGACGGAGCGAGTCCAGGTCGTTCTCGAAACTCACGAGGTGCATCGGACGAACGGGGCCGGTTTCGGCGAGCGACTCGAAGCATTCGATCGCCGCCATGGCGTTGGCGGCGGCGCCGAGGCCGACATCCCAGATCACAAGCGGCTCCGCAGTGTTTTCCAGCAAGCGCTCGGCAAGGCGCGATTGCTCGATGTAAAGCTGGCGCGCCTCGACCATTGGCTCGGTGCGCGAGTGCATGATTTCGCCGGAATCGATGTGGAGGATGCTCGAAAAGCCTTCGATGGCGGTGTGGATTTTGTAGGCCCCGAGGGTGAGGGATTTCGGGGGATTGCGGCGCATGGGCGTCACCGGATTGTCGAGGTCATCGACGGCGAGGATAGCGCGTTTTTCTTCGTAGAGCGGGAGGAAGCGGTCCTCGAGGATGCTCTGGCGGATTTGCGCCATGAGGCGGTGGTAGAAGAAAATGTTGTGTTGGCCGATGAGTTGCCAACCGAGCGTTTCCTTGCACTTCGTGAGGTGATGCAGGTAGGCGCGGGTGTGGCGGGCACATGTCGGGCAGGGGCAATCGGGGTCGAGCGGGTCGTTCGAGCTTTTGTAAATGCCGCGCCGGAGTTGCAGGAATCCGCGCGAGGTGAAGGCCCCACCGCGCTGGGCGACCTGGGTGGGAATGATGCAGTCGAACATGTCCACGCCGCGGTGGACGGCTTCGAGGATGTCGAGCGGCGTGCCGACGCCCATGAGGTAACGGGGGAGGTTTTCGGGAAGAAGCGAGGTGGTGAATTCGCAGGTGTCCTCGCGCTCACTCTTGCCTTCGCCGACGGCGAGACCGCCGATCGCGTAGCCGTCAAAAGGCATCGAGCACAGCGCCTCGGCGCTTTCTTTCCGGAGGCCCAAATGCAGCGCACCTTGGACGATGGCGAACATCGCTTGAGGCGAATCACCCCGCGCCGCGAGGCTGCGGGCGGCCCAGCGATGGGTGAGTTCCATCGCGGCGCGGGCGGTGGATTCCTCGACGGTCGAGGGAACGCATTGATCGAGGACCATCATGATGTCGCTGCCGATGGCGACCTGGGTTTCGATGCTGCGCTCCGGGCTGAGAAGGATCGTGCGGCCGTCGAGGTAGCTCTGGAAAACCGCTCCTTCCTCGGTCATCGAGCGCGAGTGGGGCAGGGAAAAAATCTGGAAGCCGCCGGAGTCGGTGAGGACGGAGCGTTCCCATCCCATGAATTTGTGGATGCCCCCGACCTGCCGGAAAACCTCGGGTCCGGGACGCAGCAGGAGATGGTAGGTGTTCGCGAGGAGGATTTGGGAACCCGAGTTGTGGAGAAAGTCGGGCGTCTGCGCCTTCACCGTGGCATGGGTGCCGACGGGCATGAACAGCGGCGTGCGAACCTCGTTGTGAAGGGTGCGAAAGGTCGCCGCGCGGGCGCGGGAGTGACTAGAGCGCGCTTCTAGCCGGAACTGGAGCGAGGTCGTCAGTTGGCCCTTCGGGCTTACTTGACGACGCCAAATTCGGCGCGGCGGTTCTTGGCCCAGGCCGCCTCGGTGCTGGCGGAATCGGCGGGCATTTCGCTGCCGAAACTCACGGTCTGGATGCGATCGCCAGCGATGCCGGCATCAATCAAAGCTTGGCGAACGGATTGGGCGCGGCGCTCGCCGAGGCCGCGGTTGTATTCCTGGGTGCCGCGCTCGTCGGTGAAGCCAGCGATGATAAGGCGCTCGGATGAGCCCGAAAGTTTCGAGGAAACGGCATGAATTTTGGCGGCCTCGGCGGGTTCGACGGAATAGCTGTCAAATCCGAAGTAGACTGGCTGGAACTGGCCCTTCTGGACATTCGGGCTCATGAAGTTCGCGCCGCCCTCGAAGCGCTCGCCGAGCGGCGTGCTCGTCACAAAATCGCCGTCAACGCCGGCAAACTGATCACCTTTTTCTTTTTTCTTACAGGCAGGAAGGAGGGCGATGGAGGTGATGGCGATGAGGACGAGGATTTTTTTCATGCGCGGGAGATTGACTGTTTTTTTTAGAATTTCAAGACGGAGTAAAAAATAGGCCCGGCCGGTTGTTGCTCGATGCAATCCAGCCGGGCCATCTAAGGAGGAAATTACTTCATGAGGAGGGCGGCGCGCGCGCGCTTCACCTCGCGGGTAATCTTGCGGTGAATCCGGGCTGACATGCCGGTCACGCGGCGGGGGAGAATTTTGCCGCTCTCGGTGACGAAGCGCTTGAGAAGCTCGGGATTTTTGTAATCGATGGCTTCGATGTTGAGGTCGATGCGGCGCCGGGGCATCGAGCGGTTGGCGCGGCGGAAGTTGGTGCGGCGTTGAGGAGTTTTAGGCTGCATGGCGTGTTATTTGATCTCGCGGTGGAGGGTGTGGCGGTTGAGGAAGGGGTTGAATTTCTTTTTTTCGAGCCGGTTCGGGGTGCGAGGGCTCTTTTTATTGCGGGTGGTGATGTAGCGCGAAGCAGGTTTGCCTTCGGCTTTGGCCTCGGTGCATTCGAGGGTGATGTTGTCTTGTGGCATGGTCGTTATTCCTTGGATTCGGTGGCAGTCTCCTCCTCTTCGCCCTCGGACTCGTCTTCGTTCAGGCCGAAGAGCGAGGTGACCGGCTGGCGGACGCGGTGGAGTCGGTTGTTTTTTTCGAGTTCGGCTTGGCACTCAACGGTGTAGCGCGCGAAGGGTAGAGCCTCAAGGCGGGCGTGGGGGATTTGCTTGCCGGAAATTTCGCAGAGTCCGTAGTTGCCGTCCTTGATTTTCTTAAGAGCGGCGTCGATTTCGAAAAGTGAATCGCGCTCCTGCGAGAGGAGGCTGAGGGCAAAGTCGCGATCATAGGCATCGCTGCCGGCGTCGCCGGTGTGCATGCCAAACGCTGAGGCGTCGCTGCCCTCGGAGCGGGTGCGGAGAGTGTCACGGCCCACGCCGTTCATCGCATCAAGGAGTTCGTCCTTTAGTTGCAGAAGGCGGGTGTGCTGCTTGGAGAGCCAGCCATTCAATTTCACTGGCTTCTCGGCTTTTTTAACGATGGGAGGGAGTTTTTTGGGGAGGGGTTTCGCGGACGCCTTGGTTTTGGCGGCGGGAACTTTCTTAGCGACCGGCTTGGGTGCGGCCTTTTTCGCGACGGGCTTCTGAGCGGGAGCCTTTTTGGGAGCGGGCTTTTTGGGAGCCGCTTTTTTCGGGGCAGTCTTTTTCACTACAGGCTTTTTAGCCGGAGCGGGTTTCTTTTTCGCAGCCGCGGGCTTGGCCTTGGGGGCAGGTTTTTTTGCTTTGGCAGGAGCCGGCTTTTTTACAACGGCTTTTGCCTTCGCTGGTTTTTTCGCTTTTGTGGCCATGACTGAAATTTAGTGAAAGGGGCGAGATAACTAGCGGAGTGGAACCCGTAGGGCAAGGGGAATTCTCAAAGAAAAATCCCGGCCAAAATCCCGGCGCGGAGAGTCCATCCGGCGGTGCGAATCCAGTTCGTCAAAACAAGTCGCCGGTGGGCGGCTTCGTTCCACCCTTGCAGCAAAGCGCGGTGCGCGGGGACTTGCAGGGTGAAGGTAGAGACCCACACGACGCCCAGCAGCGCGGCGGTGAAGAGGAAAAGCGGCGAGTCGAATCCCCGCAGAATCAGCCAGACTAGGGTGAACGCCTCAACCAGCATCGGCGGCGCGACGACGAAACCCGTGCGGTCGCAGTGCTCGCGCTCGAGTTCGGCGAAATCCACATGCGGCAGGCGCGCGAGCATCGGGTAGTGGACGATCTGGACGAACCAAATGATCCCGGTCATCGAGAGCGTGGCGAACAAATGCGCCGCAACGATCCAGTCGGTCGGCATGATTTTTTATTTTCCCAGCAGGATGGCGATCGAACGCTCGCGGATGGCGTAGCTTTTTTGAACCTCGAGCGGCTTTTCCTGGCCCGGCTCGCAAATGTCGTCGGGCGCGGCGAGGCCTGTGTCGGCAAAGCGGTGCCAGAGCATTTTTTTCGGCAGGACCGGCAGGCCGAAACTCAGCGGCTCGTAATACATGTTCAGCACGACATAGATGAAGTGCGGGTCGCCGCCCATGGCCTCGTGATGGCGTCCGCAAATCATGAATGCAAGCGTGCGGCTGGAGGGCGACCAATCGGGGTGCCACGGCAACACGCCGTGCCAGCTGATATCGGGGTAGCCGCTGCCGATCTGGTCGCGCTCCTCGAAAAACTCCGGTTGCCGCAGAGCGGGGTGGGCCTTGCGGAAGGCGATCATGTTTTTGGTAAAGCGGAAAAGGTCGCGCCCGTGCGCGTCGGGCTCCCAATCGAGCCAGTTCCAATCGGCATCGTGGCAATACGCGTTGTTGTTCCCGCGCTGGGTGCGTCCGCATTCGTCGCCCATGTAGATCATCGGCACGCCCTGGCTCGTGAGGAGCAGCGCCATGGCGTTTTTCGAAAGGCGCAAGCGGAGCGCGAGAATGTCGGGATCGTCGGTCGCCCCCTCCGCGCCGCAATTCCAGCTCATGTTGTCATTCGAGCCGTCCTGGTTGTTCTCGCCGTTTTCGAGGTTGTGTTTGCCGTTGTAGGAAAAAAGGTCGCGCAGCGTGAAACCGTCGTGGCAGGTGATGAAGTTCACCGACGCCGTGGGTTTACGGCCGGCTTCGCGGTAGAGGTCGGGCGAGCCGAGGATGCGCTGCACCATTTCGCCGACCATGCCGGGATCGCCTTTCAGAAAACGCCGCGCGCAATCGCGGAATTTGCCGTTCCACTCCATCCAGCGCCCGTAGCTCGGGAAGTTGCCGACTTGATAAAGCCCGCCCGCGTCCCAGGCTTCGGCGACGAGTTTGCAATCGGCGAGGACGGGGTCGTGCGCGAGGAACTCGAGCAGGGGCGGGTTGGCGAGCGGTTGGCCTTTCGAGTCGCGGCCGAGGATCGAGGCGAGGTCGAAGCGGAAGCCGTCGATGTGGTATTCGGCAGCCCAGTGGCGGAGGCAATTGTAGATGAACTCGCGGACGGCGGGGTAGTTGCAGTTCACCGTGTTTCCGCAGCCGGAGTAGTTCGTGTTCCGCCCCTTCTCGTCGAGGATATACCAGGTCTTGTTGTCGAGCCCCCGGAAGGAAAAAACGGGACCGTTCTCGTTGCCTTCGGCGGTGTGGTTGAAGACCACATCGAGCATGACCTCGATCCCCGCGCCGTGCAGCGAGCGGACCATGTCCTTCATCTCGTCGACCTGCCGGAACTCCTTCGCGCCCGCCGCGAAGCTGGCCTTCGGCGCGCAGAATCCCACCGTGCTGTAGCCCCAGTAATTGCAGAGGATCTCGCCGGTGGTCGGGTTCGTCCGGCTGTTTTCCATCTCGTCGAATTCGAAGACGGGCATCAACTCCACGCAATTCACGCCAAGCTCCGCGAGGTGCGCGGCTTTTTCCGCAAGGCCTGCGAAGGTGCCGGGGTTTTTCACACCGGAATTCTGGTGGCGCGTGAAGCCGCGCACATGCATTTCGTAAATGATCAACTCGCTGTCGGAAACTCGCGGTGCCTGGTTCGGCTCGATTTGGCCGGCGCTCGCGGGTAGGCGCGAGCGGAAGACCGGCTTGGTGGTGGAGGGAACGGCCTGCATCCACTCCTCGCGGCCCACCAACTCCCGCGCGTAGGGGTCGAGTAGGATTTTCGAGGAGTCGAAATAATGCCCCTCCGCAGGATTCCAAGGTCCCTCCATCCGGAAGCCATATTCCAAATCCCCAGGCTCGAGATCGTGCACGATCATCGCCCAGACATGGCCAAGCCGGAAATCCTTCGGGAACGGAATCTCGGCGGCAGGTTTCGCCTGGCCGGGCTTGAACAAAACCAGCGTGCAGCCGGTGCCGTGCGCGCTGAAGACGGAGAAATTCACACCCGTCCGCACATGGCTCGCGCCGAAGGGAACCATGTGGCCGCAGCTCACGCGATACCCCGCCACCGTGCGCTCTGAAACCTTGGAAAGCGTCATAGGCGCGACATCCTATTGGCGCCGCGACAAACGGCAAGTTCGCGGGATGAGAGTGCCATTCGACAAAAATCCGCGCGCTGGTTTAGTCTCACCGCCATGTCGTTCGTCCACCTGCATTGCCACACGGAGTTTTCCCTGCTCGATGGAGCGATCCGCCCCGGTGATCTGGTGAAAAAAGCCGCCGCCTTGGGGATGCCCGCCGTTGCCGTCACCGACCACGGCAACATGCACGCGGCCGTTCCGTTTTACCAAGCCGCCACCAAGGCCGGCGTGAAGCCCATCATCGGCTGCGAGGTCTATGTCGCGCCGGGAGCGATGACCGATCGCAACGCCTCCTCGGCCAAGGACGCCGCCTTCCACCTCACGCTCCTCGCCACCAACGACGAGGGCTACCGCAACCTCGTCAAACTCTCCACCGCAGGCTTCCTCGAGGGGTTTTACTACAAGCCGCGCGTCGATCACGAACGCCTCGCAGCCCATTCGAAGGGACTCATCGCGCTGAGCGGTTGCCTCAAAGGCGAGGTCGCCTCGCAACTCGCAGACGGGCATTTTGAAAAAGCCAAGGCGACCGCTGCGAAATATCGCGAAATCTTCGGCGCGGAGAATTACTTCATCGAAATCCACGATTTCGGCCTGGATGCCCAGCGGCGCGTGAATCCCGACCTCGTCAAAATCGCTCACTCGCTCGACCTCGGCCTCGTCGCCGCGAACGATGTCCACTTCCTCGAAAAATCCCACCACGAGGCCCACGATGTGCTCATTTGCATCGGCACCGGGTCGAATGTCGTGGACGAGAAACGCATGCGCTACAGCCCAGAGCTTTACTTCAAGTCGCCCGAGGAAATGCGCGCTTTGTTCGCGGAACTCCCTGAGGCCTGCGACAACACGCTGCGCATCGCCGAGCGGTGTGATTTCAAAATGGAGTTCGGCGTTCCCAAATACCCGAGCTTCGATTCGCCCGACACCCGCAGCCGCGAGCAATACCTGCGCGACCTCTGCCGCGAGGGGCTCCACAAACGCTACGGCGGGCGCGTCGAGTCCGATCCGGAGCTGAACCAACGCCTCGATTACGAACTCTCGGTGATCGAGAAGACCGGCTTCACCAGTTATTTTCTCATCGTCTGGGATTTCATCCACCACGCGAAGCAGCAAGGCATTCCCGTCGGCCCCGGACGCGGCTCGGCGGCCGGTTCGATCATCGCGTATGTGCTCGGAATCACCGATATCGACCCGCTCCGCTTCGGCCTGATTTTCGAGCGCTTCCTCAATCCCGAGCGCGTGAGCCCGCCCGATATCGATGTCGATTTCTGCATGGAGCGGCGCGGCGAGGTGATCGAGTATGTCCGGCAAAAATACGGCGAGCGTGCCGTCTCGCAGATCGTCACCTTCGGCACGCTGGGTGCGAAAAGCGTCGTGCGCGATGTCGCCCGCGTGATGGGTTGGAGCTACGGCGATGGCGACCGCCTCGCCAAAATGATCCCGAACGAGCTGAACATCGATCTCGACGCGGCCCGCACCAAAAACCCCGAACTCCAGGCCGCCATCGACAACGAGCCCGCCGTCCGCCAGCTCTGGGACTACGCCACCGTCCTCGAGGGCCTCAGCCGCAACACTGGCATCCACGCCGCCGGCGTGGTGATCGGCGACCGCCCGCTCGACGAGTTCATCCCGCTCTGCCGCGGCAAGGAGAACGAAGTCGTCACCCAATACGCGATGGGTCCGCTCACCGACCTCGGCATGCTCAAGATGGACTTCCTCGGCCTGAAGACCCTCACGATCATGCAGGAGGCCGTGCGGCTCATCAAAATCCACACTCCGGATTTTGATTTCGACGCCATCGCGCAGGATGACCAGGCCGCATTCGACATATACAACCGCGGCGAAACCCTCGGCGTCTTCCAGATGGAAAGCGCCGGCATCACGAATTGCTGCAAACGCTTCGATGTCCACTCCATCGAGGACATCATCGCCATCGGCGCGCTCTATCGCCCCGGCCCGATGCAATTCATCGACGACTACATCGAGCGCAAAAAGGGCCTGAAAAAAGTCGAATACCTCCACCCGCTCCTCGAAAAAGTCTGCTCCGAAACGCACGGAATCATCGTCTACCAGGAGCAGGTCCAGCTCGCCGCCAGCGTGCTCGCCGGCTACTCGCTCGGCGAGGCCGACCTGCTGCGCCGCGCGATGGGAAAAAAGGACGCCGAGAAAATGGCCAAGGAGCGCCAGCGTTTCGTCGACGGCTGCGGCACGAAGAACCAAATCCCGCCGAAGGTCGCCGACGCCATCTTCGGCTTCATCGAGAAGTTCGCCCAATACGGCTTCAACAAATCCCACTCGGCCGCCTACGGCTGGATTTCCTACCAGACCGCCTGGCTCAAGGCCCATTACCCGCGCGAGTTCATGGCCGCCATGCTCACCTTCGACGCCGGCGATGTGGACCGCCTCGCCGTCGTCATCGCCGAGTGCCGCCGCATGGAAATCCCCGTCCTCCCGCCGGACATCAACACGAGCGACCTCAAGTTCTCGCCCGACTCCAGTGGCCCCGGCATTCGCTTCGGCCTCGCCTCGATCAAAAATGTCGGTGCCGGCGCGATGGAATCCGCCATCGCCGAACGCGCCAAAAACGGCCCGTTTAAATCCATCGAGGACTTCTGCTCTCGCCTCGACTCGCGCACGGTAAACCGCAAAATCCTCGAGAGTCTCGTGAAATGCGGCGCGTTCGACGGCATCGACAAAAACCGCGCCGCGCTTTTCTCCCGCATCGAATCCGCCCTCGCCGCCGCCGCCTCGATCCAGCGCGACCGCGCCAGCGGGCAGGTTTCACTTTTCGGCGAGGAACCCCTCCTCCCGTCCAAAAAATCCGGCAAGGCCGCAAAAATCGAGCCGTGGCCCCAGGCAGAAACCCTCGGCTACGAAAAAGAACTCCTCGGCTATTTCGTGAGCGGACATCCCCTTGACGCCTACGCTGGGCATTTCGATTCGGGAAAATACAACACCATCGCCCAAGCCAAGGAGGCCGCCGAAAATGGCACCTTC
>CAWUMN010000015.1:0-18799 GCA_963923595.1 uncultured bacterium | reverse complement strand
CCGCGTTTTTCGCCACCTGCTGTTCCACCATTGCCGGCCTCATCGCCGTGAAAACACTGGAGCGCCTACCGTTTTACGCTTTGCCTCCAGATGAAAAGACTCCCGAGTCCATCGCCGCCGAGTCCGAGGATTTGCCTGTCCAAAACCTCGCAAAGCCCGCGTGGTGGGGATCGCTTCTGTTGCTCGCCTTCTCCGCGTGTTTTCTTTGGTTCGGCTGGCGCTTCCTGCAAACCGCTGAAGCCCCCGCCAACCCGCTTGCCGCCGTGGTCGAGGCGGTTTCCTACCTCGCGATTCCATTCCTCGTCGCCTTCTTCCCCCTCTACGCTGCGCTCTGCCGGGTGAAGGTCTACGAGGAATTCGTCGAGGGGGCGAAGGAAGGCTTCCAGGTAGCTATCCGCATCATCCCCTATCTCGTTGCCATCATCGCTGCGGTCGCGATGTTCCGCGCCGCAGGGGGGATCGACCTCGTCTCCCGCGCGATCGGGCCCATCCTCGCCGCGATTCACTTTCCCACCGAACTGCTCCCCCTCGTCCTGATGCGACCGCTCAGCGGCAGCGGCGCAAATGGCATCTTCGCCGAGTTGGTCCAAAACCACGGCCCCGACAGCCTGCTTGCCCGGATGGGCGCCTCGGTTATGGGCAGCACCGAAACGACCTTTTATGTCATCGCGGTGTATTTCGGCTCCGTCGCCATTCGTCGCACCCGCCACGCCGTGCCCGCTGGCCTCATCGCCGACCTCGCCGGCGTCACCGCCTCGGTGATCATCTGCAATCTGGTTTTCGGAAAATAAAAAAACTGAGTCCGCTTTTCCCAATCCACCCACAACCCATGAAAAAAACACTCCTCCACCTCCTCCCGATCCTTGCTCTCGCGCCATTTGCCCACGCTGCGAACTCCTCGCCCACATTCGGCGAGGAGTTGGCCTTTTTGAAAAAACACACCGGCATCCTCGTGTTGGAAATCCCCGGCACCGGAGCGCGCGTCGCGGTGGCTCCCGCCTATCAGGGCCGCGTGATGACCTCCACCGACGGCGGCGACTCGGGCGGCAGCCTCGGTTGGATTCACCGCAAGAACATCGCCAAAGGCATCAAGCCCGAAGCCGAGCGCACCGGCGACGCTAAGCACATTCACATCTTTGGCGGAGAGGAGCGGTTTTGGCTCGGACCCGAGGGCGGCCAGTATGCCCTCTTTTTCCCACCCGCGCCGGCCACCTATGATTTCAAAAACTGGAAAACTCCCGCGCTCCTGGACACCGAGCCATTCGATGTCGTTTCGTCCGACTCGCGCCGGATCAAATTCTCGAAGGATGCCGAAATCAAAAACCGCGCCGGCACGAGCCTGAAAATGCACATCGACCGCACGGTCGAAATCCTCCCTGCCAAATCCGTCGAGAAAATCCTCGGCACAAAAATCCCCGAGGGCGTTTCGCTCGTCGCCTACCGCACGAAAAATTCCGTAACCAACTCCTCGGCCGAGGCTTGGACAAAAGACAAGGGCCTGATTTCCATCTGGCTTCTGGGAATGTTCAAGCACGGCCCGAATGTGACTGTAGTCGCTCCGCTCAAGTCCGGCGAGGGTCCGGCGGTGAATACCGACTACTTCGGCACCGTGGAAAAAGACCGCCTCGTCACCACCGACAAGGCCGTCTTTTTCAAAGCCGATGGGGACTACCGCTCGAAGATCGGCATTCCTCCCGGACGCACCACAGGCATTGCCGCCGGTTACGATCCCGACCGCGGCATCCTCACCGTCGTGCGCACCGTTCCGCCTAACAAGGCTGCCTCCATGCCCTATGTGCGCTCGCAGTGGATGGACCACAAGGCCCCCTATGCCGGCGACTTGATCAATGTCTACAACGACGGCCCCTCCGCTCCCGGCAAGCCCGCCCTTGGCCCCTTCTACGAACTCGAAACCTCCTCGCCCTCGAAGCCTCTCGCCCCCGGCAAAAAGCTGAACCACACGCAAGAGACGATGCACTTCCGTGGCACGCCGGAACAACTTGATCCGCTGGCGCAAAAGTTGCTCGGAGTTTCGCTGAAGGAAATCCAATCCGTCTTCGCCAAACCCTGAACCCAAATCCTCCCCCGCAGGGTTGCAGTCGGGAAAGATGACCGGATAGTCTGCTTGGCATGCCCGAGTCCGTCGTCAAATCCTCGCCACCCGAACCGATCGATGCGGCGTTCGAAATCTCGCTTCGCCCGCCGCTTTTTGAGGAATTCGCCGGACAGGATAAAACCGTCGAGCGCCTGCGCGTGATGGTCGATGCCGCCAAGGCACGCGGCGACACGCTCCAGCACATCCTCCTCAGCGGCCCGCCGGGACTCGGCAAAACCACGCTCGCCTACATCATCGGCAACGCCATGGGGGCCGAAGTCCGCACGACGAGCGGCCCGATGATCGAAAAAGCCGGCGACCTCGCGGGCCTGCTCACCAACATCGAACGCGGCGGAGTGCTTTTCATCGACGAAATCCACCGCCTCGCCCCCGCCATCGAGGAATACCTCTACCCGGCGATGGAGGACTTCAAACTCGACATCGTCATCGACCAAGGCCCGAGCGCACGCACGGTGCGTCTCAACCTCGCACCGTTCACCCTCATCGGCGCCACGACTCGCTCGGGCATGATCAGCGACCCGCTCCGCTCGCGCTTCGGAATGAACTGCCGCCTCGACTACTACACGCCCGAGGTTTTGGCCTCGATCGTCTCCCGCAGCGCCGGCCTGCTCGGTAGCACGCTGGAGCCCGGCGCCGACCTTGAAGTCGCCCGCCGCGCCCGTGGCACGCCCCGCATTGCTAATAACCTCCTGCGCTGGGTCCGCGACTACGCGCTCGTCCGTGCCGATGGAGTCATCAGCGCCAAAACCGCCGCCGACGCCCTCGCCATGCTCGACATCGACGCGGATGGTTTCGACGAAATGGACAAACGAATCCTCGAAGCGATCATCGGCCTTTTCGATGGGGGGCCCGTCGGGGTGAACAGCCTCGCAGTGGCGATCGGCGAGGAGTCCGGCACGATCGAGGAGGTGCACGAGCCGTATTTAATCATGAAGGGCTACATCAAACGCACCGCCCAAGGCCGCGTCGCGATGCCGAAGGCCTACCGTAAAATCGGCCTCGAAGCCCCGAAAAAAGCCGATCCCGGCCAGACCGAGCTTTTCGGGGAATAATCGCCAATGGTTTCGACCCTCGAACAATTGGCAACCTTCGCCAAGTAACGCGGACTGGATTTTGTTCTGATTGGCGGAAACGCGGTCATTCTTTCGGGTTTCGCCCGGAGCACGGTGGACATCGATTTGATGATTTGCACCACAATGAGAAGCAAGTGGCTGGATCTCGTGCGGGACCATCGACCTCATGTATGTCGATCCGAAGACTTGGGAAACCATCCGCTTGAAGGCTGTGCAAAATGAGTTGGAGACTTTTTCGATTCTGGTGCCGGCGCCTGAACATATCGTGGCATTGAAGCTCCACGCCGCCAAAAGCCCCACCCGCAGCAAGCCGGAAACCGATTGGGAGGAGATCCGCCAAATCCTCGAAGTCCACGCTCTCGACATCGAGGACGAGAATTTCAAGGCATTGGTCTTGAAACATGGCGGGGAGGAGTCTCTTAAAAGAATAGCCACCTTCAAAAAATGAGCTCCCAAGATCAACCAAGTCTCGAACTGCCGGATTTCGACCAACCCGCTGAAAACCTTCCCAGCGAGCAGATCGAATTTTCCGTCGCGATGAGGGAGTTTGATCCGTTGGTTCGCTTTTACCTTTTGCACTACGACTCGCCGGAGGCTCGCTTCAAATCGAAGAACGCCTTGGCATTCGTCCTATAGATTCATGGAGCATCCAGTGCGCAGCGGAAACCGATGTGGCTTGTGCCAGTGTCAGGCGGCGATCCGCGGCGGGCAGCGGGTCGGTAGCTTTCACAGTAATCGGGATGGCACAGGAATGAACCTCCTTTGATCACTCGCCGGAGCGCTCCTGGAACGGTTGGCGGAGACGGATCGCCGGGGATCGTGCGAGACTCCAACGGGCCCTTGGGATCACTGCAGAGGCATCCGTTTTTCGCCCGTTCCACAAACGCATCGCCGCTGTAGAGATCGGAGCACCAGTTCCAAACATTGCCGCCCATGTCGAAAAGCCCGTAGCCGTTGGCGGGAAATGATCCGACAGGCGATGTCCCGAAAAATCCGTCCTTGAGGTCGTTGTGGTAGGGGAATTTTCCCGTCCAGCGATTCGCCATGAATTTTCCGTCCTTTTTTTCCGAATCGCCCCACGCGTATCGGGCGCCGTCGAGCCCACCCCGCGCGGCGAATTCCCACTCGGCCTCGGTCGGGAGGCGCTTCCCGGCCCACTTCGCATAGGCCACAGCGTCGTCCCACGCGATGTGGACGACGGGATGGTTCTCGCGGCCTTGAATCGAGCTGCCGGGGCCTTCGGGTTGACGCCAACTCGCCCCGTTCGTCCAATGCCACCAACTCGACATGTCGCGCAGATCGACCGGCCCGTCGGTTGGTTTGAATACCAAGGACCCCGGTTGCAAAACCTCGTCAGGCGGCTTCGGCGTGCCGGGGGGAACTTGTTTTTTCATCTCCTCCCAATCCACAGCGCGCTCGGCGATCGTCTTGTAGCCCGTGGCCTCAATGAACTTGGCGAACTCGGCATTCGTCACCGGGTGGGCATCGAGGAAAAATGACCTCACCGACACACGGTGAGCAGGCTTTTCGTTCGGGAATGCATAAGGCGCGTCGGAACCCATGGTGAACTCCCCGCCGGGGATCAAAAGCATGCCCGGCGGAGGTTCCGCAAAGACGGCAACGGCAGGCAGCATGGCGGCGAGAAGGAGCACTGGCAGTTTCACAGGCTTGCCAACATTTGCGCCGTTCGGCGGGCTTGTCCACAGCGTTCCACACGCCTACTTTTAGATTCTTTTCCTCGAACCACCCATGCCCGCCTTGCTCTTGATCAAACTCCATCGCCGATCGTTTTTTTGGACGATTTTGCTCACCGCCTGTCTTTCTCTAACTTTTGCAACCCGTGCCGTGGCCGCGCCCCTCCAGATCGGCGTGCATGACAAGCCACCCTTCGCGATGAAGTCAGAGGATGGTTCATGGACGGGCCTGGCTGTCGAAGTTTGGAAGATCGTCGCCAACTCCGCCGGGCTCTCCTATGAATTGGTCGAGGTGCCATTCGAGGACATCCGCGAGGGCGTTGTGTCCGGAAAACTCGATGCCGCCGTGGGCGAGATTTCCGTTTCGGCAGATGATGAAAAGGTGCTCGATTTTACCCAACCCTACCTGATTTCCACCATCGGCGTGGCACTTCCGCAGCACCAGTGGAAGCTGGCTTGGGCGGAGGCCATCGAGGAGTTTTTCAATTGGACGGTCGCCAAATTCCTCCTTGGAACCCTGGCGGCGATGCTTCTCGTGAGCGTGGTGATCTGGCTTCTTGAGAGGCGCCATGACACTGGCCACTTCAAAGGCGGCATCGACGGGATCGGATCCGCCCTGTGGTTCGCCGCCGTCACGATGACCACGGTGGGATACGGCGACAAAACCCCGGCCACCATGCTCGGGCGCTTCGTGGCAATTTGCTGGATGTTTGTCGGGGTGATTCTGGTTTCGGCTTTCACCGCCACCGTTGCTTCGAGCATGGCTGCAGCCCGCATCAATAATTCGGTTTCGCAAATTAGCGACTTCCGGCATTTGAACTGCGGAGTTCTCAAGGGTTCGATCGCCGAGAAGGTCGCGAACCGCTTTGGCATCAACTCGACTCCTTTTGAATCCCTCGAAGACGCTTTGCGTTCGCTCGGCGAAAAGAAACTCCAAGTGGTTGTCTCCGACAAAATCTCGCTGAACTACCTGAAACAAAAAATGGCGAAAGAGAACCCTCCTGTGGAATTCGATGTTCCCGAATTCAAAATCCGCAGTTCGTTTCTGGCGATTCCCGTCCACAAGAGCCATCCAGACTACGACAAAATCAATCAGGCCCTTCTCGATCTCACCGGTTCTCCGGAGTGGGAGGGGCTTCTTTCTCGCTGGCTTGGAAGTGATCGCCCGCCTCTTTAAGCCCGGCCCTTGTTCCACTTCGGCTCTTGTGATTCGCTGACCTCCGTGAAATTGCCCATTCCCGACACCTGCCGCATTTCGACCGAGGTCCGAGTGATGTATTTCGACACCGATGCCGGCGGAGTGGTGCACAACATCGTCTATCTTCGTTTTATAGAAACGGCCCGCACGCTGCTTGCGATTCAGATGGGCATGGACTTCGAGGAAATCCAGCGCACCGGTATCCATGCGGTCGTGACCCGCACCGAGATCGACTACAAACGCCCGGCGCGACTCGGTGAAATCCTCCGCATCGAGGGCCGCGTGACCGAGTGGAGCGGCATCCGGTTTTGGGTCGAATTCGAGGTCATCCGTGCCTCGGACAACGCCGTTCTCGCCACCTCACGGCAAGCTCTCGCGCTAGTGCAGGTCTCGAACGGCAAACCGATCCGCCTCCCCGCCGGATTCCCCGCCACGCTCTCGCTTGCGGGCTGAATTTATTGGTTTCGCAAGGCCTGCGGGATCGTGTTTACTGCGCGGGCTTATGGAAAATGTCATCATCGTCGGCACCGGCTGCGCCGGACTCACCGCCGCCATCTACACCGCACGGGCCAACCTTTCGCCCCTCGTCCTGGAGGGTCGCCTGCCCGGCGGCCAGCTCACGACCACCACGGCGGTGGAAAATTTCCCTGGCTTCCCCGAAGGCGTGGACGGCCCCGACCTCATCCTGCGCATGAAGAAGCAGGCGGAAAAATTCGGCGCGCGCTTCCAATACGGCGTGGTCGAGGAATTCGAGCCCGGCAAGCCCCACCGCCTGAAGGTGGATGGAAACTGGCTCGAAACCAAGGCTCTCATCATCGCCAGCGGCGCCTCGCCCCGCTATCTCGACATCGAAGGCGAGAAAGCGCTCATCGGCCACGGACTCACCTCCTGCGCCACCTGCGACGGGGCGTTTTACCGCAATGTCCCGGTCTGCGTGGTCGGCGGCGGTGACTCGGCCTGCGAAGAGGCAACCTTCCTGACCCGATTCGCCTCTGAAGTTTATCTCATCCACCGCCGCGACTCGCTCCGCGCCTCGAAAATCATGGCCGACCGCGCCCTGGCGAATCCCAAAATCAAGCCGGTCTGGAACAGCGTCGTCACCAGCTATCTCACTGACGACGCCGGTGAAGTGCGCGGGGTGACACTCAAGAATCTCAAGGATGGATCGGTTTCCGAGTTGGAGTTGAAATGCGTCTTCGTCGCCATCGGCCATGAGCCGAACACCGCCCCGTTCCGCCATGCCCTCCCTGTGGATGAGAACGGCTACCTCATGCAAAAACAAGGCACCCACACCGGGGTGGAGGGAGTTTTTGCCGCTGGCGATGTCGCCGACCATGTCTACCGCCAGGCGATCACGGCGGCGGGCCAGGGTTGTGCCGCCGCCATCGACGCCGAGCGCTGGCTCGCCGACTGGGAGTAAAACCCGCGAGTGATTGCACCTGAAATGCCCGGCGGCCGCCGACCGCTGAAGATTTGCGACCTCACGCAGTTCTATTCCCCGGTAAGCGGCGGAGTCCGGCGCTACATCGAGCAAAAAGGTGCGTATCTCCGCAAACACCGCCCGGACTGCCGCCACATCGTCATTGTCCCCGGCGGAAAAACCGAATCCTTCGGCGACGATCTCGTTCGCACCTACACGATCGCCTCCCCCCTCCTCTCCCGAACCTCGCGCTACCGGGCGCTCGTGAAGCTCCACCTCATCGAGGAGGTTTTGGAAAAAGAACGCCCGGACATCATCGAATCCGGCGATCCTTACCAAGTCGCCTGGAAAGCCGTCGCCTCCGGTCGCGGCCTCGACATCCCGGTCGTGGGTTTTTACCACTCGCATTTTCCCGAGGCCTACTTCCGAACGATTGCGAAGTTTTTCGGCCCGCTCGCCGTTTCGGTGACCGATGAGATTTGCCGGAAGTATGTGACGACCCTCTACAACCGCTTCGAGCGCACATTCGTTCCCAGCCCGGTGCTGGCGAAGCTACTCAGTAATTGGGGCGTCGAGAACATCCACACCGTCGATCTAGGCGTCGACACCGAGGTTTTCACGCCGGATATCGACGACCGCGCCGCCACCCGCCAAAAGCTCGGAATCCCTGTGGACATCCGCTTGTTGCTCTATGTCGGCCGGCTGGCTTCCGAGAAAAATGTGCGGACGCTTTTCGAGGCCTTCTCGATTCTCCACTCCCGCGAACCCGGCAAATACCGACTCCTCTGCGTGGGCGACGGCACCCAGCGCGGACTCGTCCAAGACCTCGGAGCGGAAACGCAATCCGTCCAATGGCTCCCCTACTGCCCCGATGCTGGAGAACTCGCCAAGCTCTACCGCGCGGCCGATTTGTTTGTGCATCCCGGCGTGCAGGAGACCTTCGGCCTGGTCGCGCTCGAGAGCCAAGCCAGCGGCACACCGGTCGTGGGCATCAAGGGCAGCTACATGGACCGCATCATTTTCACCGACCAAAAACAATGGGCCACGGAAAACTCGCCCGCCGCGCTGGCAGAAGCGATCAGCCGCAAGTTCACCCAAAACCTCCCCGCCGCCGGCCTCGCTGCCAGCATCGAAGCCAGGGAACGCTACTCGTGGAAAAGCGCCTTCCAACGCCTCTTCCACATCTACACTGAGGTCGTGAACCAATACTCGCCATGAATCCAACCCACGGACCCGAAACCCCCATCACCATCGAAAGCGTCGGCTACGGCGGGGCGGGCGTGGGCCGGTTGGCCGACGGACGGGTTTGTTTTGTCCACGGCACCCTGCCCGGCGAACGCGTTCTCGTGCGATTGGTAAAGGAAAAGAAAAACCACGCGGAGGCGGAGGTCGTGCGGGTTCTCGAAGCCTCGCCCCGCCGCGTGACACCGAAATGCCCGGTCTACGGCGAGTGCGGCGGCTGCGCCCTCCAGCACGCCGATTATGCTCTCCAACTCGAAATCAAAACCGCCCAGGTCGCCGAACTGCTCCGCCGCTTTGCGGGAATCCGCGACGCCAAAGTCTCCCCGATGCTCCCCTCGCCAAAACAATGGAGCTACCGCAACCGGATCTCCGTCCACATCGACCGCCAGCGCATCGGTTTTCACCACCGCAAATCCCACCAACTCGTCGATGTAGAATCCTGTCCGCTCGCGACGGACGCCGTGAACTCCCGCCTCGCCGAACTCCGCGCTCATCCTCCGCGCGACAAATCCCGTATCACACTCCGCGAAACCTCCGGCCCCATTGGATTCTCGCAAGTCAACGAGGGCGCCGCCGAATTTCTCGCCGCAACGGTTGTAGAAATGGCCGGGAGCGGAAACAAACTCGTCGATGCCTATTGCGGATCGGGATTTTTCGCCAAGCGCCTCATCTCTCGTTTCGACCAAATCACCGGCCTTGAATGGAGCCAACCCGCCATCGCCGAAGCCCGACGCCACGCCACGCCAAAGGAAACCTACCTCGCCGGCGCGGTGGAAAACTCCCTCGCCACCGTGCTCGCCCAAACTCCGCCAAGCGGCAGCTGCTTGATCGTCGATCCCCCCGCCGAGGGACTCGCGCCGGATGTCGTTCGCGCCATTCTGGAAAATCCCCCCGAAAAGCTCGTGTATGTCTCCTGCGACCCGGCGACCTTCTCGCGCGACACCGCCAAACTCGCGGCGCGCTACCGACTCGAACGCGTCCAACCGGTCGACATGTTCCCGCAAACCGCCGAGATCGAACTCGCCGCGTTGTTTCTACTCGCGTAGCCAGGCAGCGGCTTTCGCGGCGATGGGGTTTCGGAGATCGATCAACTCCAGTTTCGGGGTTTTGAGGGCGAGGATCAGGTGGGGAATCCACCAACCGAGGAGCAGTAAAAGGGAGACCGGCAGGAGTTTTCCAATCCGCTTTTTCCAAGGGTTCCAATCAACCAGCGCGCGCCCCCTCAGCGTTTCGATCAGAGCGATCGCCACCACCACCAAGGCGCCGGAGAGAACTGGAATCGAAAGCGCATTGAGATACAGCGCCCGGCGCCACTCCCCGCTGAGAAGCGCCGACGCCGACCGCGTGCCGCCACACATCGCACACGGCAAGCCGGTGAGACTGCGAAACCCACACGGCAAGGCCGGAAGCGCCTTATGGATCGCCAAAAACACGAACGCCAAGCCAACCAGCGCGACCAAACCAAATCGTAAGCATCGCTCGTGCGGCAACAGCGGGGGGAGCGGATTTTTCATTCCTCCTCCGGCGCTTGGCGTTTTCTGGGTTCCGGGGCGATGAGGAGCGTGATCTCGCCTTTGGGAGGATGTTTTTGAAAATGGGCGAGAAGTTCGGCCGGGGTGCCGCGGCGGAATTCCTCAAAGGTTTTGGTGAGTTCACGCGCGACGCAGACGGTTCGGCCGGGGACGATTTCCACGAGAGCGACGAGGGTTTTTTCCAACCGATGGGGAGACTCGAAAAAAATAGCGGTTTCATCGCGGGACGAGGCCTCGGCGAGTTCGCGGGCGCGGCGTCCGCTTTTGACCGGAAGGAATCCGCCGAAGAAAAACCGGTCGCACGGAAAGCCCGATCCGACGAGGGCCGTGAGGACGGCGGAGGGGCCCGGCAGAACCGCGATGGGCAGGCCGCGCTCGATGCAGGTCTTGATGAGGCGGTGGCCGGGATCGGAAATGCCCGGCATGCCGGCATCGGTGATCAAGGCGACATGGGCACCCTCGGCGATGCGGTCGGCGAGTTCCCCGCAGCGGGAGGATTCATTGTGGCCGTGGAGGCTGATGAAGGGTTTTTTGATGCCGAGGTGCTGGAGAAGCAGTCCGCTGTGGCGGGTATCCTCGGCGGCGACGAGATCGGCGGCTTGGAGAGTTTCAACCGCGCGGAGGGTTATGTCCTGACGGTTGCCGATGGGGGTTGGAACGACGCTCAGCACGGCGAGCGGGGCGGGATCACCAGCCTTCTGTGAGGCGGGTGGTGAGGTTTTCGGCCAAGTCCAATGCGGCATTCGAGAGGCCCTGGCGCTCGAGTGTCTGGAGGTCGTTACCGCTGAAGAAGGAGGTGCGACCGAAAGCCTGGCCCTGCATCAGCACTCGGCCGGTTCCTTGATCAACCACCTCATAGTGGGCGGTGACGGACAGGCTGAATTCACTGGTCGCAAGCACATTGTTTTGAACCGAGCGGAGAGTGCCGCGTTGGATTTTCTCGATCACACAATACACCACGGCATCGGCTTGGCTGCTGTCGAGAACGCGATAGGTGCCGTCCTGTTGGAGTTTTTTGGCGAGTGTGTCGGCGAAAAGCACCTCGATGCGGGGTTCGAAGGTGTTGTTCTTGAAAGTCGGCACAGCCACGCTGCGGACGGAGCGCATGGGAGTGGGACGGATTTCCCCGAGATGGTAGCCGCAACCCGCCAGAGCGAGAGCCAAGGTGAGGAGAAAGGCGATTCGGGTTTTCATTCGGCTGGAAGCGCGGGTTCGACGGAAGGCACGGGGGCGACATCCCGGGACTCAGTGCGGAGGCGGGGTTTGCTCACCATGGGAAGTTGGTCGGGAACGATGTCGCGGGTGGGCGGACCGTTGAAATCCGCCAGGGCGGAGGTTTCCACCTGAGCCTGCAGGCGGCGGCGGAGGGCGGCGGTTTCGCCGGTTTGCAACTGCTCGGGTCCCGTCCGGAGCGCATCGTCGCCCACCTCGCTGCGGATCACTTGCACCCGGTCGCGAGCCAGCTTGGCATTCTCGGAATTCGGAGCGCGACGGATGATGTCGTTGTAGTAGATCGCCGCCGCACGGAAATTTTTAAACCGGTCATAGAACTTGGCAATGTCCATGAGGTCTCCCGTTTCCTTGTCGGAGAGTTTCTTGATGTTGTCGCTCGCCTGAGGGGTTTTTTCGCTCGAGGGGTATTGGAGAACGAAATCCTCGAAGGTATTCTTGGACGAAACCAGTGCCGACAAATCCTGTGAGCGCCCGGTTTCGCCGACCCGCATGTAGATATAGCCGATTTGGTAAAGCGCATCGTCGGCGATCGCACTGTTCGGATAGCGGTCGAGGACGGCTTGGTAGGCATTCGAGGCTTCTTTCAATTTGCCTTGGCGTTCGTAGGTCACACCGAGATTGAACTGCGCGATCGGGGCGTTTTTGCTGAAGGGCGCGTTTTTGACGATTGAGGCAAACATTTCCTCCGCGCGGTCGGTGCCCGGCACGATGGGAAGCCCGAGGAATGAGATTCTCTTGCCGCCGAGGTATTCGTTGGCGATCACGACCTGACGGCCCACGGCCTTCTCGAAGTCCGGCGTGTCGGGATATTGGGTGATGAGGGTTTGGTAGGCGTCGAATGCCTTGGATTCATTCCCCGTCGACTCGTAAAGCTCGGCGATGCGGAACTGGGCCTTGGCTGAGAGGGGAGACGCGGGATTGTTTTTGATGAAGCGGCGATAATTGGAGATCGACCTACCCACCGAAGCGCCGTCATCCGAGGCGGCGGCTTGATCAAAAGCCGCGCGTTCCTCCGGTGTGGCATTCAGATTCATCTGCGGTCGGCGAGGGGCGGATTCCTCAGTGGTTCCGGCATTTTGGGAATGGGCCGGGAGGCAGAGCGCGAACACCAAAACCAGACAGGAGAAAAAGAAACGCAACGACATGATTCGGCCGCGAAGCTAGGGGGGAGCTCCTGCGCCGTCAAGGATGTCGGGGAGGCCAACCATTGTCCAAACACTCTCGCGCGCGCGAAAATGTTTCCGCATCGCAGCGGGGCGTGTAGAGATTTCCGCCCATGCCGAAGAGCTTCAGTTTGTTTCTGGCGCTGCGTTATCTCAAACCCAAGCGCACCTTTCTCTCGATCATCACGCTGATTTCGATTTTGGGGGTCACCCTCGGCATCATGGTTTTGATTTTAGTGATTTCGGTCATGACTGGGTTCGAGCAGGAGTTGCGCCGGAAGGTGATCGGCTTCGATCCGCATGTGGTTGTAACCAGTGGCGGGGTGCTGGAGGATTGGGAAAAAACGGCAGCTGATGTGAAAAACGACCCGGAGGTGGTGGCGGCCGCGCCATTTGTGCTGGGGCCGGTGATCGCGCAATACCAAAACCGCCGACTGGCCCCGAAAATCCGTGGCGTCGATCCCGAGCGGGAGCGGGGCGTGGTGGACATCACGCCATTTATTATCGAGGGAGAATATGATCTCGAGGGGAGCAAGACGATTGTCGGATCGGAGCTCGCCCGCGAGCTGGGCGTGAGTGTTGGCGAAAAACTCACGATTTTTTCGCCCGGGAATTTCAAGGAGATCCTCAACGAGATCGAGCGGTTGGAAAAAACAGGCGGCAAGCCGGAGGACATCGCTTCGCTCAAGCAACTCATCCTGCCGACGGAGCTCGAGGTGACGGGTATTTTCGAGAGCGGACGCTACCTATACGACAGCGAATTTTTGATCGTTCCGCTCCACATCGGTCAGGAACTCTACAATCTAGGCCCCGCCGCGCATGGCCTCGCGGTGAAAACCAAGGACCCATACCTCGCCGACAAGGTCCGCAATGACCTGAACTCCCGCCTCGAGTCGCCCGCCTATGCGATGAGCTGGATGGATATGAACAAACAAATCTTCGACGCCATCCGCATGGAGCGTCAGGTCATGTTTTTCATTCTCATGTTCATCATCCTCGTGGCGGCTTTCGGAATCATGAACACCCTCATCACGGTGACGGTTCAAAAGACCCGCGAGATCGGCGTGATGAAAGCGCTCGGGGCCAGGACGAACCAGATCGTGGGAGTGTTTCTTGCCCAAGGAATGGTCGTCGGGGTTTTCGGCACGGCCATCGGGCTCGGGCTCGGAATTTCGCTCACTCAATACCGCAACGAGGCAAATCACTTTCTTTCCCGCACACTTGGCGTGGAGGTTTTTCCGGCATCGGTCTACCAGTTCAGCGAAATTCCCGCCGAGATCGTGGCCTCGGATGTGGCGATCATTTGCCTGAGCGCGTTTGTGATTTGTTCGGTGGCGGCGCTGATCCCCGCGTGGTTCGCCGCCCGACTCGACCCGGTCAAGGCGCTTCGCCACGAGTGAATTGACAAGACCCCCGGCGATCGATTTTCATCCACACATGACCGAACCCGCCAACGACCCGCAAGACCCCCTCATCCGCACGATTCTGCTCTCTGCCGCTTCCGCCGCCGTCCTCGGATTCGTCTCCGCCGTTCTGGTGGTGACGGCTTTGATTTCGGCGAACTGGAATTTCATGCAGTGGATGGAGTAGTTGCCTCGCCCGGGCGGACTCCCGCCCCGGCCGCGCAGTAGCACCCCCCCAGCAGGATAATGTATCCCGCGACATAGACCCATAGGAGGGTAAGCATGATCGCGCCAACAGGGCCGTAGATGGCATTGTAGTTCACAAATTTTGTAACATAGGAGCCGAAGAGGGACTGGCCGAACTGAAGGGCCACGGCTACCGCAAGCGAGGGCAGCCAGACTTGGCGGAAATAAATCCGGCTCCCCGGGGCGAGCATATAGAGGGCCGAGAGGGCATAAAACATCAGACCTCCGGCGAGCAGGTAGCGGCTCCCCGAAAAAACCAGCGCCAGAACCTCGAAGTGGATGCCGGGAATAATGAGTTCGAGAAACGAATCGAACGACCGCACGGCCCGCTCGCCGACCTGCAGAACGGCGGGGGCAAGCAGGCCAAAGCCCATGGCGCTGGCGATGATAAGCATCATGCCCAGATTTTTGAACGGCAGCTTCCACCACGGCAAAAGCAACCGGTGCCAGGCACGGTTCACGCCCTGGACCAAAACCTCGAAAAACCGCATCGACCCCCACACGAGCACGAGCATGGCGATGGTGCCCACACCCCCGCGCGCTTTTTGCAGGGAGCCTGCCATTTTCCATACGAGATCCTGCTGGGCGGCCTCCATCGGAAAAAATTTTTCCACTGTGGAAATCACCTCCTCGGGGCGGACGAACGCCGAACCGATCGTGAGCAACAACGCAAAAAGCGGCACAAGCGAAAACAGGGCGTAGTAGGCGAACGAGGCCGCGCGGTGCCCGCCTTCGATCTCAAAGAAAATCTCGAAAGCGTTCCAAGTCGTCTCCCAGCAACGGCGACCGGCTTTTTTGAGCCAATCGAGGATCATGGCTGGTAGCCTTCCGGGAATAGCGTCTCGCGCATGAGTTCGTAGATGCGTGTGTAGTCGTAGGAGCCGCGAACCCTGTCCGAGTTTTTGTCGGCGGGCGTTTCAAGGAGTTCCTTGCGATCGAAAACGACATGGTATCCGAGCGAGCGGGCTTTTTCGATCAGGTCGAGGCCGTCCTCGCGGAGGCCGTCGGGAGCATGGCGGCCGGGATTTTGCCATCTGTGCCAAGCGCGTCGGAATCCACTTTCACGCCGTAGACATGGGTGGTGCCGCCGCCGTTCGAGGTCGCGGAGAGCGAGTCGGCCATGTGCCCGCGGTAGACGGCGATTTGAGGAATGCGATCCCTGTTGAGATCCGCATCCGGTCCCGCCCCAAAAAAACGCGTCGCCTGCCAATGGGATATTCCCGCGCTGTCGGGATGGATGAAAATGACGCTCCCGGCATGGAGGTTGGCGAGGGCCGTGAAAAAAAATCAGCGCGCACAACTGGCGAATCATTCAGCGAGGATGCGTGGCTCCGTCGGGCCGCGCAATTCTGGATTCGTGGCGGATTCGCGCTTGCGTTCAGGCATCGCAAACGCAAACCTCCCGCCCATGCCGACACTCTCGATTATTTTCGGTCTGGTTCTCGAAGCCATGGGCATCGGGTCGTATTTCCTCACTGGAGCCAAAAGCGTCACAGCGCTTATTCCGTCGTTTTTCGGTTCGGCGCTGATCTTGTTCGGAATCCTCGGCTTGATGTTTCACAAAGCGAGGATGCATGTGATGCATCTAGCCGCGCTCATCGGACTCTTGGGCGCCCTCGGCGGACTTGGCCGGGGAATTCCGAAGCTCGGTGCCTTAATGGCAGGAACCGCCGAGCATCCCGTAGCCGTCATCATGTCGACCGCCATGGGGGTGGTTTGCCTCGTATTCCTTGGGCTGTGCGTGAAGTCGTTTGTGGACGCGCGGATTTTGAAAAAATACAACAAGTAGGCCCGCCCCCGAAAAGTTCCCCTCGCCGCCCCCGCAATTGAGATGACGCATTTCCGCTCAATGGTGTTGAGGGTTTCGCCGGGCGATGTCGTTCATTATGCGAACGAGGCGTTCTGCCGATACGCCGGAAGACCGCGCGAAGAGATCGAGGGCTGCGCCGTTGCCGAGTTGGCCAGAATGACCACCGGCGAAGTGTCCGAAACTTTCACACGGATTGTGAAGCATTTGCAGCCGAACCCGCTCGTCACCGACTCCTGCGGACGTGTTTTCGAGGTGAAAACCGCCAGGGAACTTGGTGCGCTCGACATCGTGCTCGATGAGGTCACCCACGGGGAGGAACTGGGCGAAATCCTGCGCCACACGAGCGGCACACCGTTCGAGGAACTCGACGAGGACGAACTGCGCACTCTCCGTAATCCCGACCTTCGTTTTGTGACAATCTGCCGGGCTAGGTTGCAAACCGATCTGAAAACCACTGGCTCGCTGACTCCGTGGGACCAGCGGATTTTGACGAATGCTTTCATCGAGGAACTTTCGGAGTCGTTGATCTCGAAAGGCTGCACGATTCTGCCCGCGCGAGCCTCTGGAGTGGCGGGTCTATCCGGAGCGCCGCGCCATCATTCGGATCACGCCCTGCGCGCGCTCGAAGCGGCTTTCGAACAAATTTCGCGCGCTGCCAGATTGCAGAATTCCTTGTTTGCCGAGGGCCGCGAAATGCCATCGATCGGCTGGGGCCTTGCCAGCGGGGATGCCGTGGTCGGAACCTTCGGCGGCTTCCGCTCCATGAGCTACTCGGCGGAGGGACGGTGTCTGGAAATTGCCGAGCGGATTGCGGGCCTCGCCTCGCCCGGGGAGGTTTTGCTTACGGAAGACACCCTCTCGAGCATCCTACAAAACCTCCCTCAAGGCTGGAGCTCCGTGCGCACCTCGCGCGATATCGACCCTGATTTGAGTCCCTACGCCTCGCATGCGGGATCCATTCAACCGATCGAAGGCGGCAACCTGCGCGGAGTTTGGCTCATCGGGCCCGGAGTCAGCGAGGATTGGCAGAAATCCGTTTATATTTTCGACTACCTCTGGAATTTCCAATCCGGCCTGATGAAGGAACCGGTGCCGGTCCTGCGGGCGATCCGCATCGGCGGGGTGGCCGAGCACATTCCCCTCAGCATGAATCGCGTGCCGGACAGCGGTGTTGTCCACCGCCTCGGCAAATACCGCCTCCTTTCGGTGATCGGCCACGGCGGCATGGGGCGGGTTTGGAGAGCGCAGGACATCTACGGAAACATCGTTGCGATCAAAACCCTGAACGCGCCTCAAGCCGACACGCCCGAGTCTGTAAAACGCTTCCGCCGCGAAGCCGAGGTGATGGCACGCCTCCAGCACCGCAACATCTGCCGAATCCTCGAAATGAACGAGCATGAGGGCAGCCATTACATCGTGATGGAATTTGTCGATGGCCTCTCGCTGGCGGACATCCTTTATTCCGGCGTCCAATCCACGGCGGGGATGGAGGACATTTCCTCGCTGATCGAAGCCGCACGCGCCGCCAAGGAATCCTCAAATACCTCTCCGGCTCAAGCCCCCGAGGCGGCAGACGAAGCGGCGGCCACCCGATGCGAAACCCTCCGGTTGCCGACCGAGCAAGCATTGGCTATTTTCGTGAAGGTCGGCGCGGCGGTTGAGTTTGCGCACACCCACGGCGTGCTCCACCGCGACTTGAAACCCGGGAACATCCTCCTGCGGGCCGATGGAGAACCTCTAGTGGCTGATTTTGGCCTCGCCAAAATCAGTGGCCCCGAATCGGGCTCCTCCCTCTCCATGAGCGGGAATGTCCTTGGCACGGTTGAAAACATGGCGCCCGAGCAAGCCGCTTCGAGCAAATCGGTCGATGCGCGCGCGGATGTGTATTCGCTCGGCACGATTTTGTTCCAGATGGTCACCGGTCGTCGCCATTTCAAGGCCACTGGCACTCTTTTGGCCGATATCCAAACCCTCCAAACCCACGAACCACTGCGACCCCGTGCAATCAATCCCTCTCTCGATCCCGACCTTGAGCTCATCATTCTCAAATGCCTCCGCCACGACCCCGCCGAGCGCTACCGCGGAGTCGCCGCTCTCCTTGCCGATATCCAGCGATACCTCCGGGGTGAGGTAATTTCTGCCCGTCCTGTCACGGCACTCGAAGTCGTGCGCAAGTTGATTCAGCGCAATCGCGCCGCCAGCGCCATCGCAGGCGTCTCGCTGGGCTTGATCCTGTTGATTGTCGCTGGATCGGTTTGGAGTCTCGCCAGACAGCTCAATATTTCCGAGAAGAACAAAAACCTCGCCGAGCAGAGACTCCGTGAGATCGAGGAAAAGGAAAGCCTCTACGCCCAAACTCTCGAGGGCCGTAAAATCGCAGAATTGAGCGGGCAGGAACTCAAAAATCTCATCGTTGAAAAAGAGGAGAAAGAGAAAGCCATCGTCCTCGAGTTGGAGGAAAAAAAGGCCGCTCTCGCCTTGGTGACCGCCAACGCAAAGGCGGAAAAAGCCCTTCGCGAAGAAGCCGAGGCGAAAGCGCGGGAGTTGTCGCGCAAGGTCTCAGCAACCGCCTCCGCCACGCCCTCCCCGACTGCGGCAGCCCCGCAGATGGCCTCAAAAACGGCGACCCCAGCACCGAACCCGCTCCAAATCGAAGCGGAGTTCGATCG
>CAWUMN010000014.1:0-19118 GCA_963923595.1 uncultured bacterium | reverse complement strand
TCGTTGGTTCCGCTGGCGATGAATTGGTGGGCGATCTCGAGGCAATAGAGGAAGCCCGAACAGGCGGCGCTGACATCGAGGCACGCGGCGTTTTTCGCGCCGATGAGCCTTTGGACATGGCAGGCGGTGGAGGGGAAGAAATTGTCGGGAGTGACGGTGCCGACGAGGATGAGATCGATCTCCTCGGGTTGGACGCCCGCATTTTCCATCGCGGCTTGGGCGGCCTTCGCGGCCATGTGGCTGGTGAATTCGGTGTCCGCCGCGAGACGGCGTTCGCGGATGCCCGTGCGCTCGACGATCCACTGGTCGGAGGTCTCGACCATCGACTCCAGATCGGCGTTGGTGAGAACGCGCTCGGGCACATAGCTGCCGGTGCCGATGATGGAGGCGGTGCGGCTAGGCTTCGGCGGGATGTCGCGCAGGGTCTTTTTCATGGAGTGGCTGCATCGCCTCGACGATGCGGGTGTTGATATTTTGCTTGATCGCGGTGTGGGCCGCACGGATGGCGTTGCGGAGGGCGCGGACGGAGGAATTGCCGTGGGCTTTGATGCAAATGCCGTTCACGCCAAGGAGCGGGGTGCCGCCGTATTCGTCAGTGCTGGTGCGGGCCTTCACGGCGTCGAACGCGCCCTTGGAGAGCAGCGCGCCAGCCATGCGGACGGGAGATTTTTTCAACTCGTCCTTGATCCAGCCAACCATTGATTTCGCAAGGCCTTCGATCGTTTTCAAAAAAATGTTCCCGGTGAATCCGTCACAGACGACGACCTCGACGGGCTTTTTGAAAATCCCGTGGCCCTCGACATTGCCCGCGAAGTTGATCGGCGCAGATTGGAGAAGCGAGTGGCATTCTAGGCAAAACCCGGTGCCCTTGCTGGGCTCGGTGCCGATGTTGAGCAGGCCGACGCGGGCGCGCGAGCCGCCGACGACCGCTTGGTAATAAACACTGCCCATCACGGCAAAACCGACGATGTGCTTCGGACTGGGATCGATATTCGCGCCGCCATCGATGAGCAAAAAAACGCCGCCCTCAGCGGGAATCAGAACTCCGAGACCGGCGCGGTCAATGCCGGGAAGTGTGCGGAGTTTTATGGTGGCGGCAGCAACGAGCGCCCCAGTGTGGCCGGCGGAAACCACCGCGTCCGCCTCGCCATTTTTTACGAGATCCACGGCGCGGCTCACCGACGAATCTTTTTTCCGGCGAACGCTGTCGAGACCATTGTCGGTCATATCCACCACCTGCGAGGCGTGGTGGAACGAAATCCGCGAATCTATCCCAGCGGTGTTGTGCTTGCGGAGTTCGGCGCGGACTTTTTCCTCGTCGCCAACGAGAATCAGCTCGATGTCGGGAAAATCACGCAGGGCTTGAACAGCCCCCGCGACGGGATTTTGCGGGGAAAAGTCCCCTCCCATGGCGTCGAGGGCGATTTTCATCCGGGGATCAAAGGGCCCGCGGAACTATTCGGCGCCGATTGTAAGAACCTGCCGCTTGTTGTAGTAACCGCAAGCCGGGCAGGCGGTATGGCCGGGTTGGGCCGCGCCGCATTGAGGGCATTTGCTGAGTTTCGGGGCCTTCCAGCGGTTGGCGGCTTTGCGGGTGCGCAGGCGCATCTTCGAGGTTTTGCGTTTGGGAACTCCCATAGGTCTTTAATTGTTTTTCTTTTGCAGCTTGTCCAATGCATCCCACGCCGAGGCCCGTTTTTGGGTCGGTTGCCTGTCGGAACCCGGCACGCAATCACGCGAGGCTGGGCATTTCGGTCCTCCATTGCTGTCACACCGTGGATGCGCAGGCAGGCTGAGGTGAATATCCTCCCGCACCAACGGGGTCAAGTCTATCAACTCGCCTCCCGGCAAATCCATCTGCATCGAGAACGGATCCACCACGATGTCGCGCTCGAAATCCTCCAGGCACGAGACGCATTGGAACCTGACGCGGACGCCAAGGTGGCCAGTGGCGAAAATCCCGCCGCCGCTCAAGCCCACATCTAGCGAGAAGCTCAACGGCGAGACCGGCGTGACGCCCGCCTCCTCAAGGCCCAGCGGCTCGGCGCTCTCCTCGCCCTCCAAATGCAGTGTGTCTCCCTCGGGAATCTGGCGCAGGTGCACTTTCATAAATCAAAAACCTCCACTTCCAGATTAATCTCCGCGAACCCCTGCAGTGATCAAAGCCCTTTTTCTGGTTTCAAGAAGGACGGCCGCCAGAAAAAATCACCGGGAAACATTTTGCTCATGGAAAACATTTGCGTCGGCCGTGCGGTGGCGGCAATATGTCGTTCCTGTTTGCCCTGTGGTGTAATGGTAACACAGCGGCCTTTGGAGCCGTTATTCATGGTTCGAGTCCATGCGGGGCAGCCACCAATCGAGGTGGTTGACTTACGCCCCCGGATACCCGCCCCGTCCCAAGTTGGTAATGGGCTTCCTTTTTTGACCGCAGAGCCTGTTGATTTATCGGCGCACTCACCATCCCAGCTCGCGCAGGCGCTCGACGGTTTGGTGCTCGACGAGAAAAACGGAGCCGCTTTGGTCGAGAAGTTGCAGGTGGCCGTTCGGGGAGAGCCCTACAAACCCCCCACGCACCGAGCCGCCGCCGGACAGAAAGATTTCGATGGGCTGCGTCTCGGTCCAGTGTGCGTTGAGTTCCTCGATCGCCGCGCGCATCCCGCCGTCGAGCATTTGGTAATGGGCGTCAACCAACGCGGCGAGGATGTCATCGGCGAGAAAGTCCAGGGCGGGCACGGGTGAAATCCAATCCGCCAGGCGTGTCGAGGTTTCCCGGAGTTCGGGCATCTCGTTCCACGGCTCGTTCAGGACATTCATGCCGAAGCCGACGACGAGTTCGCCGGAAGCAGGTTGTTCAATAAGGAGTCCGGCGAGTTTGCGCGGGCCAATCAGGATATCGTTGGGCCAACGAAGCCGCGCCGCCGGGAGGCCCAGGGACCGCAGTCGGGCAAGTATCGACGCCCCGACGCGCAGTGAAAAACCTGCCCAGATTTCCGCCTGGCCGGGAGTGGGGAGCGAAGCTGAGAGCCAGAGTCCGCCTTTTTGGGATACAAAAGCCCGGCCGAAGCGGCCGCGGCCGCGCGTTTGCGAGTCCGCGCGGACCGCGCTCCATGGCGGCAGGGAGCGGCAGACATCGTTTGTGGACGCGGTTTCCGCAAGATGGATGCGGTTCCAAACGGTTGGCTGAGTTGTTGCGGAATCCTGGTTGACACTCACACGGGGATTTTGTGGCATACATTTTCCATTCCCAACACAATCATGAAAAAAATCCTCTGCTTCCTCACCTCATCCGCCCTCGTTGTTTCCGCTAATGCTGGAACGACGAAATCAAAGCCTGCCGCCAGCCCGGCTCCAGCCGCTCAGAGCAAGACGGCCGAAGACGCCAAGGCCACCGGCAAAGAAGCCACGAACACGGTGAAAGGCACCGCGAAGAATGCAGCCACCACCACGGCCAACGCTGCTGTTGGCACCGCCGCCACCGCCGGAGCGGCCGTTGGAACGGTCGTGAATACTGCTAAAACTGCCGGCGAAACGGTGGTCGATACCGGGAAGGCCGCCATCAACAAAAATCCTGTGAAAGGCGCAGCGAACGCTGTGGAAACCGCCGCCGAAGGCGCTCTAAAGACCACCGGCGCAGCCGTGGGTGGAACGCTCAAGACCGCTGCCGACGCAACCGAGACCGCGCTCGGTGCCGCCGCTGACACCACTGTCACTGGCGCAGGGGCCGTAAAGGGTGCCGTGAAGACCACCGAAGGTGCCGCCAAGACCGCAGGAAGCGCCGCTGTCGAGGCCGGCAAAAAAGCCGCCGACACCGTCACTCCCAAAAAAGCGAACTAACTCGAAAACGCTGTTCCTTTAAATCAAAACCGCCGCCAATGACCTTGTCGGCGGTTTTTTTGTCCCCCTTCCTTTTGCCCCCCTACCTACTGATTTGCCCAAAAATCCCGCGCCTTCTGGGCATGCTTCAAATCCAGTTTGGGGAAAACCTATCTACCCACCTTCATGATCACACTTGAAAGTTTTGGGCGCATTTTTCTCTTGAGTTATATGCGCATTTTATTTAAGGTTATAGCTGGTAAGCCGTGAGTGCCGTGAGGTTGGTTTAACCATTAACATTGGAATCCAATGGGTTTCCTTTCCCAATTATTGTTCGCAACACCGCCAGCGAATCCTCTAACCACGGAAGGCGGTATTTTTAGCGCCACCGACACAGAAATAATTCCGAAGATTGAGGCGCATATCCCCCTGCCCGCTCCAGTCCAAAAATCCCGTGGATGCGCTGCCGCGGTTGTGAGAATCTGGCCGGATGAACCGCTCTGAACGCGCGAAGGCATTGCTCACGCGGCTGCCGAAAATTTATCCCGATGCGCATTGCGAACTCGACCACTCGAATCCGCTGGAACTCCTCGTTGCCACGATGCTCAGCGCGCAATGCACCGACAAGCGCGTGAACCTCGTGACGCGCGACCTCTTCCAGCGCTGCCGCACGGCGGAGGACTATGCGGCGATTTCGCAGGAGGAACTCGAGGGCCTCGTCCGCTCCACGGGCTTCTATCGCAACAAAGCTAAAAACATTCGCGCCATGGGGGCTAAACTCCTCGCCGAGCATAACGGGCAAGTTCCCGACACGCTGGAAGCCCTCGCCGTTCTGCCGGGCGTGGGACGCAAGACCGCGAATGTAGTCCTCGGAAATGCGTTCTCGAAAAACGAAGGCATTGTGGTGGACACGCATGTCGGCCGTTTGTCCCAGCGCCTGGGCCTCACGAAATTCGCAGACCCCGTGCGCATCGAGCAGGACCTGATGAAACTCGTCCCGCGCGAGGCCTGGACCGATCTGAGCCACTGGCTGATCTTCCACGGCCGCCGCCGCTGCGCCGCCCGCAAACCGGATTGCGCGAACTGCGAGCTGCGCGATCTCTGCCCCTCGGTGAAAGATTGATCGCGGACCGCTTGGCTCGACCCTCGCAAAGAACATGACGCGAGCGCGTCGAGTCTGTATGGCTGTTCGATGAACACATTGAATTTTTCCGACTTGGGCTTGTCGCCCGAGGTTTTACGGGCGGTCGCGGATTTGGGATTCGAGCAGGCGTCGCCCATCCAGAGCGCTTCGATTCCGGTTTTGATGGAGGGCCACGATGTGGTCGGGCAATCGCAGACCGGCTCGGGAAAGACGGCCGCGTTCGCGATTCCCGCGATCGAGATTTGCACGCCGCAGGACCGGTCGGTGCAGGTTTTGATTCTCTGCCCCACCCGCGAGCTGGCTACCCAGGTGGCGGATGAGGTTCACAAACTCTCGGCCCACAAGCGCGGCCTCCACGCAGTGCCGATCTACGGCGGAGCGTCGTATGAGCGGCAATTCCATGAATTGAAAAAAGGAGTCCAGATCGTGATCGGCACGCCGGGGCGGATCATGGACCACATGGAGCGCGGAACGCTGCGGCTCGAGTCGGTGAAGATGGTCGTGCTCGACGAGGCGGACCGCATGCTCGACATGGGCTTCCGCGACGACATCGAACACATTTTGAAATCCACGCCGGAGGAGCGGCAGACGGTGTTTTTCTCGGCGACAGTCTCGAAGCCGATCCGTGATCTCATCGAGCGGCACTCGCGCGAACCGAAGTCCGTGAAGATCGAGCAAAAGACGCTGACCGTGCCGGCGATCGAGCAGTGGTATTTCGAGGTGCCGCAGCGCAGCAAGCGCGAGGCGCTCCTGCGCCTGATCGATTTCCATGGCTTCAAGCTCGGGATCGTTTTTTGCAACACGCAAAGGATGGTCGATGAACTCGCCGACGACCTCGTGGCGCAAGGTGTCTCGGCCGACCGCCTCCACGGCGGGATGTCGCAGGCCCAGCGCACGCGCGTGATGGAGAAATTCAAGAAGGCCGATTTCGAATTCCTCATCGCCACGGATGTCGCCGCGCGCGGCATCGATGTGGACGAGTTGGAACTCGTGGTGAACTACGACCTGCCCTACGACGCCGAGGATTATGTCCACCGCATCGGGCGGACCGGGCGGGCCGGCCGGAAGGGCTTGGCGGCGACTTTTGTAACCGGGCGCGACATTTATAAAATCCAGCACCTCGAACGCTTCACCCGCACCAAAATCCAGCGCGGCAAACTTCCCACGGCAAACGAGGTCGAGGAGCGGCGCTTGGAGAGTGTGTTCGATCAAATCCGCGAAGTCCTCGAGCGCGGAGACCTCTCCCCGGCGCCGGTGGACCGGCTTTTGGAGGAAGGCTACAACTCGACCGACATCGCGGCGGCGTTGTTCGAGTTGCTAACCGGCGGGTCCCCGAAATCACAGGAGGTCCCCGAGACGAAGCCTGGCAAACGCGACAAGGTGGAGCGGCGCGAGGATTTGCCTGCTCCGGACTTGCGACCGGCCTCGCGCGGGATGCGCTGGGTAAGGCTGAATGTCGGCCGCGAGGAAAGGGTTTCCCCAAGGGACATCATCGGCCTTCTGGAGGATTCGCTCGGCTTGCCGATGCGCTCGGTGGGCATCATCGAGATCAAACCCGGCCAGTCTTTTGCCCAGGTGCCCCAGCAATTTCTAGATGTCCTGCGCGACGGTCCCCGCGAGATCGAAACAAACGCGGGTTCAGTGAGCATTTCGCTCCACGCGGAGGAACGGCTTTCCAAGAAAAAGCGGAGGGATTGACAACATAAGGGCAATTTTCAATTCCCGTTCGCAGATCAACGCGGAATCATGCTTTGATGTCTCTGCTGACCCCGGATCGGCGGAGGGTGAATCTCTGGCGCTTCTCTAATTCCTACAGAGGGTAGGCGGTAAGACCGGACTCGATGGCAGATTGAATACTGGCGCCATTTTTCCAATCGCCGCAGGCGAGAACATTTGGCGGTAAAGCGGGAGGGGGGTTCGAGGCAAAGCTAGGTGGCTGGGCGGGAACGGCGTTGGGGACGAGGATGGTGTCGAGGTGGATGAGGGCTTCGCGCGCATGGGGAAAAATCGCGGCGATCTCAGCGGCGGCGCGGGTGGCGAGTTCGGCGGGTGGGAGGCCCTCGAAATTCAGGATGGAGGCTGAGACGAGATGCCAGCCGTCGGGAGCGAACTCGGGGGCGATATTGGTGATCTGGACGAAGTGGCGGACGAGGCGGTCAGGGCCTTCGGGCAAGACGAGGCAAGGGCGGTCGTAGAGGGACGTTTTGGTTTTGAAATAAACGACCGCCACGCCGCGCGGCAGCGGTGGGGGAGGAAGGCTAAGGAGGCGGTGAAGCGAGGGTTCGTCGAGCGCCAATACGAGGCGCGTGAAGGGGAGGCTTTCGCCGGATTGGAGAACGATGCGATCTCCATCGATCGCGATGGCTTTGGTATTAAGCCGGATTTTTTGCGGGGGGAGTTGCGCGGCGATGGCCTCGGGGAGGGCTTGGATGCCAGCGGCGGGAATCCATGCCCGGCCGGTGGCGAATTTCTTGAGGTAATATCGAAAGAGCGCGGAGCTGGTGGAGAGATCGTTGTCGATCAGCACGCCGCCGAAAAACGGTTGGGCGAAGCGGGAGAAGAATTCGTCGGAAAATCCGCGCCGCCGCAAAAACTCGCGCGTGGACTGGTCGTTCGAGGAGCCGCAGGCGGCGAGGAGGTCATGGTCGGAAGCGAGGAGGACTTCGATCCCCAATCGGGCGAGGCGGAGCTTGTCACCGAACGGAAGGGCGTCACTCGCGATGGCGGCGAGGGGATTTTCGAGGGGGCTGGCGAGGCGGGAGAATTTGCCGGAATGGTGAATCAACGCCCCAGATTCGAACCATCGGGGTTGGAGGGACTCAAGATCGACGACCTCCGCGACCGCGCGATACGAGCTGAGGACGACTTGGAACCCATGGTCGAGCGTGAAGCCGTCACGCTGCGTGGTGCGTTGGCGTCCGCCGACCTGCGGCGCAGCATCGAGCAATAGAAAATCCCGCCCGGCGCGATGCAGGGTCAACGCGCAAGAAAGACCCGACAGCCCGGCGCCGACAATGAGAATCATGCAAGAGCGCGGTTGAGGGCGCTGATGATGGCGTGGATCGAGGCGAGTTCGATGTTAGTGTCGCTGCCGACTCCGTAGAAGACGCGATTGCCGGGCACTTTGATCTCGATGTAGCTCACGGCGCGGGCGTCGGCGCCGGCTCCGAGGGAGTGTTCGGAGTAGTTGAGGATTTCGACGGGCGGGAGATCGGTTTTCGCGAGGCAATCGACGAACGCGGCGATCGGGCCGTTGCCGGTGCCGCGGAAGGTGTGGGTTTTTCCGCTGATTTCGAGGTCGGCCTCGACCGTGACCTGTTCGGCGCGATCGATGGCGCGGAATTCCGCGAGGCGGACGGCACCGGAGCGGGCGACGAAGGTTTTTTGGAACAATTCGAAAATCTCCTCCGGCTCGAGTTCGGTGCCTTTTTCGTCGGAGACGGTGTTGACGAGGCGGCCGAGTTCTTTTTGGAGTCCCTTGGGGAGCTGGTAGCCGAACTCCTTCTCGAGGACATAGGCGACGCCGCCTTTGCCGGACTGGGAGTTGATGCGGACGATCGCCTTGTAGCTGCGGCCGACATCGGCGGGGTCGATCGGAATGTAGAGCACATCCCAGGGCTGGCCGGGGTTTTGGCGCGCCCAGGATTTCTTGATGGCGTCCTGATGCGAGCCGCTGAAGGCCGTGAAAGCGAGGTCGCCGGCGTAGGGGTGGCGCGGGTGGACCTCCATGCGGGTGCAGCGTTCATAGACTTCGCGGATGGCGTTGAGGCGGCTGAGGTCGAGGCCCGGGTGGATGCCGTGCGTGTAGAGGTTCAGCGCGACGGTGACGATGTCGAGGTTGCCGGTGCGCTCGCCGACGCCGAAGAGGGTTCCCTCGACGCGGTCGGCGCCGGCGAGCAGGCCGAGCTCCGTGGCGGCGGTGCCGGTGCCGCGGTCATTGTGCGTGTGGAGCGAGAGGATCGTGAGGTCGCGGCGGGTGAGGCGGCGCGACATCCACTCGATCTGGTCGGCGTGGATGTTCGGCGTGGCGTATTCGACGGTCGCGGGGAGATTGAGGATGATCTTGTTGTCGGGCGCGGGTTGCCAGACATCGGTGACGGCCTCGCAAATTTGCAGGGCGAAATCGAGTTCCGTGCTCGTGAAGCTCTCGGGGGAGTATTCGAGCTGGATGCGCGAGCCGGAGTCCACGAGCGGGCGCATCGTTTTTTTCAAAAACGAAACGGCGTGCGTGGCGATGCCGATGATTTGCTCGCGGGTGGCGCCGAAGACATAGTCGCGCTGTTTCGGCGAAGTGGAATTGTAGAGGTGGAAGATGATGTTCCGCGCGCCGCTCAGGGCCTCGAGCGAACGGGTGATCAAATCCTCGCGGCACTGGCAGAGGATTTGGATCGAGACATCGCCGGGGATGCGGTTCTCCTCGATGAGGCGGCGGCAAAAATCGAATTCGATCTGCGAGGCGGAGGGGAAGCCGATCTCGATCTGCTTGAAGCCGATGCCAACGAGCATTTCAAAATACTCGAGTTTCTCCTCGACGCTCATCGGCTGGGCGAGCGCCTGGTTGCCGTCGCGCAAATCCACGCTGCACCAGATCGGCGCGCGGCTCAGGGCGCGGCTCGGCCATTGGCGGTCGGGCAGATCGACCTGCGGGAACGGCCGGTATTTCGTGATGGGCGGTGGTTGCATCGGGCAAAAACCTAGCACTGCTTCGCGAGGCGCGCCAAGAGTGGAACTCGACGGGAGAATACGCCGATGCCGCTTTGCCAAAAGAGCCTCGCCGCGCGGGTGGGGATTTGCTTGCTTGGAGCCGTGAAGAAAATCCTTCTCGTCGAGGATAACGAAATGAACCGCGACATGCTCTCGCGCCGTTTGGGGAAGCGGGGCTACACGGTGGTCCTGGCGGTCGACGGCGCGGAGGGGGTGGCCATGGCGCGTTCTGAGTCGCCCGACCTCGTGCTCATGGACATGGACCTGCCGGTTATGGATGGCTGGACCGCAACGCGCCACATAAAAGCCGAACCTGCCACGGCACGGATTCCTGTGGTCGCGCTCACCGCCGAGACGATGGATGGCGACCGCGAAAAATGCCTTGGGGCAGGCTGTGACGATTACGACACGAAGCCGGTCGATCTCGAGCGATTGATCGGAAAGATGGAGGCGCTGCTCGCCGGTGCGAAATCGAATTCCTCGCCTGAGAACCACAGTGCTTCATCGGCGGGGAGCTTGAGCCACGAACTCCTCACGCCGCTCAACGCGATCATCGGCTATGCCGAAATCCTCGCCGAGCGATCCTCAAGCCGTCCCGAGGATTTGGCCGATCTCCAAAAAATCCTCTCTGCCGCGCGGGAGCTTGAAGCGCGGATTCAGGGGATTTTGGCTAGAGTTTGACGCAATTTTTGGCCAGCCATGCCGCGTAGTCAGCCTCCGTCGATTCGCTTGCGGCAAGGGCGAGGGTTTGAAGGATGGCTTCCTCTTCGGTGGCTTCCAGGCTCCATCCGTTGACACCAAGAAAAACATAAGACGCCATGAACCCGATCCGCTTATTTCCATCAAGAAATGGGTGGTTTTTAATCAGCCCTGTGGCGTAAGAGGCGGCAAGTTCGAAGATGGTTGGATTTCCATATGCGAAGAGGTTTTTTGGCTTGTTGATGGCGGAATCCAAAAGCCGTTCATCACGAATTCCAGCCAAGCCGCCAAAGCGGTTCAACAATTCACCTTGAATCGCGAGTAAAACCTCGCGCCCCGGCCAATGCGGCTCGTTCATTTTGCCAATTCCCGTAGGGTATGGCGGTATCTTTTCATGCCCTTCTCAGCGATCTCCATAAAATCCTTAAACCCCGGCCGCTCCGGCGTGACGCGCAAGGAGCACTCCGGTGACTCGGTGAAATAAAGGATCGTTCCCTCCTCGGCTTTGAGTTGCTGAAGGGCTTCCTTGGGAAGAACCACGCCGAGGGAATTGCCGATTTTTCGAACTTTGGATTGTGCGATCATGGAATAACATTGGTTATTACAGTGAGGCGTGTCAAGCGGGGGCAAAATTGCATTCCAAGCCGTCTCGGACGGGGCATACTCCGCGCCGCATGAATCCGCTCCCGCTTGTTGTCGCTGGAACCGCGCTCGCCATGGCGATGATGGTGGTTGTGTGGTTTTTCGCCCGCAGGATGGATAATGCTGGGATCGTCGACATCTGGTGGTCGTTCGGCTTCACACCGGTCGCGCTGTTCTACGGGGCCTTCGGCAGCGGCCACATGGTTCGCAACGGCCTCATCGCCGCAATGGTCTGCGCATGGAGCTTGCGACTCGGCACGCACCTCTACAAACGCGTGATGGCGCACCACCCGGAGGAGGATCCGCGCTACGCCGAACTTCGCAGGCAATTTCCGAAACGCACCTGGCTGATGTTTTTTGGGTTCTTCCAGCTGCAGGGCCTGCTGATCGGGTTGTTGTCGCTGCCAATCGCGCTCGCCTGCGCGAACCCCTCGCCTGGCATCGGGGTGTTCGAAATTGCGGGCGTCCTGCTGTGGATCGTTGCCATCGGCGGCGAATCGATCGCGGACATGCAACTCGCGCTTTTCAAAGCCCAGCCTGCGGCGAAAGGCCGTGTTTGCGATTTCGGTCTTTGGAAATACTCGCGCCACCCGAACTACTTTTTCGAGTGGGTCGTGTGGATTTCCTATTTCGTCTTTGCGCTCGCCTCCCCATGGGCTTGGATCGGTCTGGCGAGCCCGCTGCTCATGCTCTTTTTCCTCACCCGAATGACTGGCATTCCCCCTGCCGAAGCCCGTGCGCTGGCGACTCGGGGCGACGCCTACCGCGACTACCAACGCCGCACTAGTGCCTTCATCCCTTGGTTTCCCAAATCATGATCCAACTCGACGACCTCCTCGCCCGAAATCTCCTGCCCGACGCCGCCATCCGCATCGGCATCCGCAACCTCCTTGCCAAAAAACTCCGCGAGGAAACCCGCGAAAGCGCCGTTGCACAGTCCGAGGCGCTGGCTGCTTTTGTGGACGAACTCAAACGCAGCCCGATCGCGATCAAGACCGCCGCCGCGAACGAGCAGCACTACGAGGTTCCCACAGAATTCTTCAAACTCGTCCTCGGCCCCCGCATGAAATACAGCTCCGGCTTCTGGCCGCGCGAGGACACGACCTTCGCGGAGTCCGAGGAGGCGATGCTCGCGATGACTTGCGAACGCGCGGAACTCACCGACGGCCTCGACATCCTCGAACTCGGCTGCGGCTGGGGCAGCCTCACGCTCTGGATGGCCGAAAAATTTCCCGCCTCGCGCATCACCGGCGTCTCGAATTCCTCCACCCAAAAACTCCACATCGAAGCCGAGGCCGCGCGGCGCGGGTTGGGCAATGTCCGCATCGTTACGGCCGACATGAACGAGTTCGAGGCCGGCGACTCCGCCTTCGACCGTGTCGTTTCGGTGGAAATGTTCGAGCACATGAAAAACTACCAGCGCCTCATGGCGAAGGTCGCGCGCTGGCTCCGCGCGGGTGGCAAGCTGTTCGTCCACATCTTCACCCACCGCGAGTTCGCCTACCATTTCGAGGGCAAGGACCCTTCCGATTGGATCACGCGGTATTTTTTCGAGGGCGGCACGATGCCCTCCGACGACCTCCTGCTCTACTTCCAGGACGATCTCGCCATCGAAAAACACTGGCGCGTCTCCGGCACCCACTACCAGCGCACCTCCGAGGCCTGGCTGGAAAAAATGGACACGAACGAACCGGCGATCACACCGATTCTCGAAAACACCTACGGCCGCGAGAACGCCGCCAAGTGGCGCGCCTACTGGCGGGTCTTCTTCATGTCCTGCGCGGAACTCTGGGGCTTCCGAGGCGGCAACGAATGGCTTGTGAGCCACTACCGGTTCGCCAAAATCCGCGGCTGAGAGCTCCTTTTCTGTGATGGAGTTTTGCAGGCCCCGCCTCTAACTTCCAACCCATGAGCCGCAGGGGCAGACTTATCGACCTACCATCGCCGCCGAAACGCGACGCCTGGGCGAGATGGATTCTGCCCGCCTTGGCGGTCTCCATCCTCATCCACCTCCTGTTCTGGAACTGGAGCCGCCATGTGCCCATCGACCGCATGAGCGATGCGTTCTACGACAAAATCGTTCCCCGCACATTCAATATCGAACGCGCCGATATAGACCCTCGTTTGCTCGAGCCCGAGCCAGAGAAAAAAAAGCCCGACCCCGTGGACTTCAAGCTCCCCGAGGAGAAAATCTCGCTCGACCGCCAAACCGCCAAGGCGCCCGACCAGAAAATCGCCCCCCCTCTGGACCAGGCGATTGTGAATGAGAAACCCCAGATCCCCGACCTCCAGAAATCCGACGCGACCACGCCCTCAAGCAATCTGATTCCCGTGGATGACGCTCTCGTGAAGGAACTCACGCGCGACATGCCGGTGGTTTCCGAGGCCACCACCAGCGAGCCGCTTCTGGCACTCCGAGCCACCGAGGCGGTCCCCGACCAGCAAGGCGGCGCCGCGGGCTTTTCGAACCTCGACGAACTTCTTGCCCAGACCGGTCCGCTCACCAGCGAGACCGCGCCTATCATGCTCCCAGGCGATTTGCTTTTTGAATATGACGACCACCGTCTCCAGCCCGGCGCCTTGGCGAGCCTCGAGAAACTCGGCCAGCTCCTGAAGCGAAATCCCAAAGCGCGCTTCGTCATCGAAGGCCACTCCGACTCATTCGGCACCGACGAATACAACCTCACGCTCAGCCGCCTCCGCGCGGACTCGGTGCGCATCTGGCTGATCGATATGGTTGGAATTCCCCCGGAGTCGATCAGCACCGTGGGTCATGGAAAAGCCCGCCTCATCGCGCCGGCGACCGGCTCGATCGAGGAGCAGAAAATCAACCGCCGCGTCGAGATTTTGATCAAAGACTCCGCGCCATGAGTCTCCAAAACGAATTGCAGGCCCTCGAAGCCTCGGCTGTCGAGCTCTCGAGAAAAGCCCTCGCCGAAAAAGGTTCCCCCATCCGGCTCTTCAAGGAATTCCTGCAGGTCGAGGAGGACCGCTTGCGCGAGTGGCACCGATCCGGCGGTGGAGGCCGCGAAATCACCCGCCAGCGCGCTGACACCGTGGACATCCTGCTCCGCGAGCTTTTCGACGGGATCGTGCGGGAGGTCGCCACGGCACCGCTCACAGGCCGGCTTTGTGTCACCGCTTTCGGCGGCTACGGCCGTCGCGAACTCACCCCGATGAGCGACATTGATGTGCTGTTTCTGCAGGACAAAGACACGCGCGACAAGGAGGCCGAGGAGATCATCCGCCGCACGATCGTCGCCCTCTGGGACATCGGCTTCAAGGTCGGTCAGGCAACGCGCACCGTTTCCGAGGCGATTCAAAAATCCAACGAGGACATGGTGACGAAAACCTCGATGCTCGAATCGCGCTTCCTTGCCGGCGATCGCGAGATTTTCAGCCGCTTCAAGGAGCGCTTCCAGCGGGAGTGCATCCACGGTCGCGAGCAGGAATACATCGGCTGGCGCCTCGCCAACCAAGCCGAGATGCGGGCCAAATACGGCCAGAGCGTTTTCATGCAGGAGCCGAACATCAAGAACGGCACTGGCAGCCTGCGCGACTACCAGAGCCTCCTGTGGATTTCCCAATTCAAGCTTGGCATCATTTCCACCGCGAAACTCGTGGAGGCGAAAATCCTCCGCGAATCCGACCGCAAGCGCCTCGACAAAAGCTACGACTTCCTGCTCCGCACCCGCGCCGAGATGCAATATCTCAACGGACGCTCGGCGGATCAGCTAACCCTCCAGCTGCAGGGCCGTGTGGCGCAGGCCTTCGACTACCCGCAGAAGAATATCCTTCGCAAGGTCGAGGCGTTCATGCGCGACTACTACGGCCACGCGCGCACCATCTTTCTCCTTACCGAGGCGGCCCTCGAAAAAATGGAGGCCCGCTCCGCACCGGAACCACCCCGCCTTTTGCGTCTGCTCGGATCCCGCCCGAAGTCCGAAAAGTTCGATCGTTTCATCGCCCGCAACGGGCGGTTGATTCCCGAGTCCCGCGAGATTTTCAACGATGACCCGTATCGCCTCCTGCGCGCCTTCCACCACGCCCAGGTCCGCCAGCTCGAGTTCCACCCGGAGTTGGTGGACCTCATCTCGCGCCGCCTGCACCTGATCGACCGCACTTTCCAATACGCCGCCTCCGCGAGGGAGACTTTCCTCGCGATCCTCTCACGCAAAGGCGAGGTCGGCCACGCGCTCCGGCTGATGCACAACCTTGGCGTGCTCGGCCGCTACATCCCAGAGTTCGGCGCGCTGGATTGCCTCGTCCAGCACGAGTTCTACCACCGCTACACCGCCGACGAACACACGCTCGTCTGCATCGAAAAACTCGACTCGGTTCTCTTCTCAAACCAGCGCCGCTTCCAAGGCTACCGGCCGATATTCCAAAAGCTCGAGGACCCCTCGATCCTCTACCTCTCCGTGCTCCTGCACGACATCGGCAAGGCCGCGAACACGCGCCATCACGAAGAGGCCGGCGCGCTTCTCGCCCACAAGGTCGCCCGCCGCCTGCAACTCCCGCCCGAGCGCCGACGGATGCTCATTACGCTCGTCGATTCCCACTACACGCTCTCGAAGCTCTCGCAGACCCGAAACCTCGAGGATTCCGCCACGACCGAGGAATTCGCACGCATTGTCGGGAACCGAAAAAATCTCGACGCCCTCATGCTTCTCACCCTTGCCGACGGCATGGGCACGAGTGACGAGAATTGGTCGGACTGGAAAGAGGGCCTGGTCTGGACGCTCTACCGCCACACCGTCCGCTATCTCGAGGGTGGGGTGGATGCGATGGAGGAGACGCGCCGGAACCGTCTCCTCCAGAAAAAACTCGTCCTCGAAAAACTCGACGCCTCATTCGACGACGAGTGCGAGGCGCATTTCCACTTCATGCCGGACCGGTATTTCCAGATGTTCGAGCCGGAGGAGATCGCCGAGCACCTGCGGCATTTCCGCGATTTCTTCCGGCGGCGCGCCGAGTGCGACGCGCTCGCCGCAGCTCCTGCCGTGCGCTGGATTCCGAGGCCCGACAAGGGGCACACCGAGGTTTGGGTTTCGAGCTGGGACAGGCCGCGCCTCCTCGAGCGGATCGCGGGTGCCTTCGTATCCGTCCGCCTCAACATTCTTGGCGCCGACATTTTCACCCGCACCGACAGCCTCGCCCTCGACATTTTTCGTGTCTGTGGCGGGAATTTCGAGCCCGTGCCTTCAGAGCGCGACAAGGAGACGGTGGAGAAACGCCTCGCCGAAGCACTCGAATGCGAGGAGTTCGACTTCACGCCGCTCATGACCAAGGACTCGCGCCTGCGTAGTTACAAGCTCTCGCAGGAATTCGACCTGCCCACCCGCATCACGATCGATAACGATTCGCACCCGGTCTACACGCTCATCGATATCCAAACACCCGACCGACTCGGACTCCTCTATGATCTGCTCTGCGCCATGAGCGGCGAGGGCGTGCTCATCGAGATTTCCCGCATCACCACCGAGATGGATGTGGCCATGGACTCCTTCTATGTCTACGGCCGCGACGGCGGCAAAATCACCTCCCGCACCGCGATCCGGAATCTCCAAAAAGTCCTGCACAGCGCGGCGGTGAAATCCTCGGAATGATCCCTGCGTTCCTGCGGATGTTCTGGCGCCAGATCATCCGACCCGCCCTAGCCCATCCTCTTTTTCCCGCCCTCAACATCCTCGGTATCGCTGTTGGTGTGACGGTTTTTCTCGCGATCCAGATGGCTAATCGCGGCGCCCTCTCGAGCTTCCACAACGCCGTGGGCCTCGTCGCCGGGCGGGCGCATCTCGAAATTCGCGGCGACCTGCCCGAGGGGCTTTTTCCCGAGGTGCGAAAAACGCAGGGCGTCGCCTCCGCCACGCCGCTCGTGGAGGGCATCGCCACACTGCCGGACGAACCGGGCGAGTATTTGCGGATTCTCGGCATCGATCCCTTCACCGGATCGGAAATGCGCGTCTTCGAACTCTCCATGCCCGGCGGCGATCTCGATCTCGAGCAATGGCTGCGCGAACCCGATGTCCTTGCTGTCACAGGCCAAAGAAAGGCCCCGTTCCGCATTCACGCCGCCGGCTCCTCGAAAACCATCCGCCCGGTTTTTGAAATGAAAGCCGACGATGTGGGAGTGGCTTCGGACCCGCGCCTGGCGGCCATGGATATCGGTTGGGCGCAGCAACTCCTCGGCCTGCAGGGCCGTCTCACCTCGATCCAGATGACGGCGGAAAATCCCCTCGATCTCGAACCTCTCATCGAAAAACTCCGCCTCATCGCGCCGCCCGATGCCGTGATCGCCCCCCCTTCCCGCCGGGGCGGCGAGACCGAGCGGATGCTCGCCGCGTTCCAGCTCAACCTCACCGCGCTGAGCCTCGTCTCAATGGTCGTGGGGGTTTATCTCATCTACAACAGCCTCTCCGCCTCGGTGGTCCGCCGTCGCCATGAAATCGGAATCCTCCGCGCCTGTGGTGCCACCAGGGCCGAGGTGACCGGTCTCTTTCTCGGCGAAAGTCTCGTTTGCGGATTTCTCGGAACAGTCATCGGCATCGTGCTGGCGGGGCCGCTTGCCGTGTTGCTCTCGGCTCCTGTGGGACAAACCGTTTCCTCGCTTTACACGCTGGTGAGCATCGACCGCCTGGAGATCACGCCGCTCCAGGTGGCGCTGGCTTTTGCCTGCGGCTTGGGCGCCTCGCTTCTCGCCGCGTGGCGTCCCGCCCGCGAGGCCGCCTCCTGCGATCCCGCACTGGTTTTGCGCCAAGGCTCGATCGGCGAGGGCTCGGCGGCGGCCCGTGGATGGGCGCCTTGGGGTCTGGCGTGTCTTTTGATCGCCGCCATTTTCTCATGGCTCGCGCTGCGGCAGGGTGGCCGCCTTCTCGGCTTCGCAGCGGTCGGTTTTCTCATGGCAGGGTTCTCGTTGCTGGTTCCATTTGCTGTGCGGATTTTCACGCGCCTCGCCGCCGGGCCCGGCTGGATGATCCGGCTCGCCTCCCAGCATCTCGCGCGCTCCCTGCACCGCAACGCCGTGACGATCGCCGCCCTATCGGTGGCGGCGGCCATGACGGTGAGTGTCTCCGTGATGATCCATTCGTTCCGCGCGAGTGTGGAGCGGTGGCTGGGAAACACGCTCGCCGCCGACCTCTTCATCGCCCCCGCCGCCAATGAAATCACCGGACTGCAAAGTTTCCTTCCTCCCGCAGCGGTCGATTGGATCCGAAACGATCCCCGTGTGGCCGAGGTCGGCACTTTTCGCGAGATCGTTGTTCCTTGGGGTGAACGCTCCGCGAATCTTGCGGTCATCGATGGCAACGCGCGCGGGGAACTCGAATTCCTGCAAGGCGGCCCCGGCGCGGCGGCGGAGTTTTTCAAGCCGGGACGCGTGGCGGTTTCCGAAAGCTTTGCCTCCCGCCATGGGACGAAGCCCGGCGAGGTTTTGGTTTTTGCGTCACCCAAAGGCCCCGCCCGCTTCGTGGTCGCCGGCGTGATCCGGGATTTCACGCGCGACAGCGGACTCGTGATGATCGAACGGCCGAACTTCGCCGAGCATTGGAGCGACAACCGACTCCACTCACTCTCGATCACGCTGAAAAATCCCCCCGAGGCGACCGTGCTCGCCGAGGATTTCCGCCAGGCTCTTGGCCGCGACGGTGAATTTTCGATCTACACGAATGCCGACCTGCGCCGCCGCGTGCTCGAGATTTTCGACCAAACCTTCGCCGTCACCTCCGTGTTGCGAACCATCGCCGTGGTGGTCGCCGTGGCGGGGGTTCTGCTCTCGCTCTCCACGCTTGTTCTGGAACGCGAGCGTGAGATCGGCGTCCTCCGCTCCCAAGGCGCCTCGCCCGGCCAGATTCGCGGCCTCATCCTCACCGAAGCCTCGATGGTCGGGCTACTCTCCTCGGTGGTTGGCATCCTCTGCGGCGCCGCGATGGCGATGATCCTTACATGGGTCATCAATAAGGCCTTTTTCGGGTGGACAATCGACCTCCGCTATCCGTGGGCGGTGATCGCCGCCACGCCGCTGTGGATTCTCCCTGCCGCCCTCCTCGCCGCCTGGCTCCCCGCCGCCCGCGCCTCTCGCATCCCGCCCGCCCGAGCTATCCGCTTCGAATAAGCG
>CAWUMN010000013.1:0-19305 GCA_963923595.1 uncultured bacterium | reverse complement strand
GCCCGCGCTGGTGGGCCAGTTGAACAACTACATGGCGCAACGCGACCTCGAGAGCGCCTACAACCTCTGCAACGCCTCGCCTTGCATGATGACTGAAATCCTCGTCGGTTCCTTGACCAAGGCCAACTTCGAGAGAGACATGTTCAACAAAACCTCCATGGAAAACCACATCACCGATGATTGTTTCCGCCACGAAACGAAAATGATGGTGGTCGTGAACTACATGAACACCTTCGCCGTTCTGGCTCCGATGATCGGCCTCTTGGGGACCACGGCGGGCATGATCACCAGCTTCAGCGCCCTCACCGCCGGCAAGGCCGAAGCCACCGATCTCGCCAAGGGCATTGGCGAGGCGTTGATCGCCACCGCCGGCGGGCTCCTCCTGGCGATCCCTTCCATGTTCATGTATTTCTTCTTCCGGGGACTGCTCACCAGCAACATGGCGGACCTCCACAAGACCCTCTCCCACATGCTCGACCTCTTCACCGGCGAGGCCCACTCCTCAACAGCGGTCGCGACCCTCCACCAAAGCGCCGAAGGAGGCGCGAATCCGGAGGCCTGACCCACCGCAATGGCTAGACGCCGCATACGCCGGGTGGAACACGAGGAAATCGGTCTTCAGATCGCGCCGATGATCGACCTCACGCTTCTGCTTCTCTTTTTCTTCATGCTGGCGGGAAAAATCACCAAGGGCGAGAAGCTCATGGATATCAAGGTGCCCATGGCCACTTCGGGCACCGTGCCCGCCGATGAGGGCGATCGCGACCTCATCAACATCGATGAAAACGGCCAACTCTACAGCGGTAGCCGACCAGTCACCACCAAGGAGCTGACCTCGCACCTCAAGGAGCGCTTCAAAATCAACCCGCCGTTGAAACTCTATGTCCGGGCCGACGCCGGCACTCCCGGAAAGAAAATCAAGGAGGTCATGGCGATCGCGAGCGAGGCCGGAGCGGTGAATGTGATCTTCGGAGTCGTCCAAAAATGAAACGCATCGAGCATCCTCAGATCGAGTTGCAGATCGCTCCCATGATCGATGTCTGCTTCCTGCTCCTCTTCTTTTACATCCTCACCTCCAAACCGGTGAAGCAAGAGGCGGACATGACCATGACCCTCCCCGGCACCGTCTCCCAAGACCAATCATTGGAAATTCCCGACGAGCAGCGCGTGACCATTCAGGACAATGGACAGGTGATCCTCAACGACCTCCCTCTCGACAAGCCGGACAGCAAGGAACTGCCCGTGCTTCTGTCCACCCTCACCCGCTTCAAGGAATCCTGCGCGGCAAACAAAACCGAGGCCATGGTCACGGTCGATGTCGCCGACAACGCCCGGCACCAGCGCGTCGTGGATGTCCTCAACGCCTGCGCCCAGGCCGGAATCAGCGGGGTCACATTCGCCGGCTCGATGGAGGGCGAGGAATGAACTCCCCGTCCACAGTCGGAGCCGCGCCGAAAAAAGGCAAAATCCGCCGACTCGTCATCACGGTGCTGTTGATCAGCATCGGCGTGCATGTGGGGGCCGGAATCATTGCGGGAATCATCGTGGTCGCCCGCTACTTCACCGCCCCCCCGGCGGAGTTCAAAGCCGCGCGGGATGTGAGGCTCCCCGCCAAAAAGCGCGAGCACAAGATGAACATGGCCTCGCTCGATGCCGTCGCGCCAAGACCGACTTTCAGCGATCGAATGCAAAGCACGCGCCCTACCGCCTTCTCCCTCCCCGATGTCCCCGCGATGCCGCTCGACCAAATGCTCCCCCTCGACCCCTCCCAACTCGTCGCCGACCAAATGGCCTCGATCTCAAGCGCCGAGGCGCTCGGAACCTCCTCCGGAGCTGCCGCCGGCGGCAGCGGAGGTTTTGGTGGAAAAGGCCTGAGCTTTCTTGGCATTGATTCCTCCGGCCAGCGAATCCTCCTGATGGTCGACATCTCCGGCACCGTCGTGAACAAAGCGACCAAAGCCGGCATCCCGCCCGAAAAACTCCGCGAGGAATTGATCACCCTCATCAACAAACTCCCGATCACCTCCCGCTTCAGCATCATCCAATACGCCGGCAACTACAAACCCTTCACCAAGGAACTCGTCCCCGCCAGCCAGCCAAACAAAAACCTCGCCGTTGATTGGATTCAGAACGAATGGGTCACCGGAGGCATCCAGGTTTCAAAAAAAACGGTCGCCAGTCCCTCGGGCTTCATCGGCGTCCTCCAAGCCGCCGCCGCCATGAGTCCTGACGCCGTCTTCATCATCACCGACGGCAGCTACAAATCGAAGGTCCACCCCAAAGGCATCCCCTGGGAGGACATCCGAAAAACCGCCGAACTCGTTAAGGACGCCGATGGCCGGCGAGCGAAAATCAACATCATCTCCTTCGAAGCCGGCGACGAGGATTTGAAGGAACTCCGCAAACTGGCCAACGCCAGCAAAGGCAACATCCGCGAGATGAAGTGATCCCTCCAGAGCCAACCTGCGATATCAAAAATCCTAATCGTATAAGAAATGAAACGAGATCGGAGACAATGCCCCACGCACGGCCAACTGTTTATTTCTTCCCCGCTTGTGTAGCCGGGGATTGAGAGACGGCGGTATTTTTGATCCTGAATTTCTCTATCACCGAACGGGCGTCTTTGTCGGTCTCGGCGAGTTTTAGGAGGTCGTTGAGGAGACTGTTGTAGGAAGTGGTGACTTGCTCGGACCGGTCAACCATCGACTGGCGCTGCTTGACGAGACCTGCGGCATTGTTGCGAGCAGTGGTAAGAGTTTCGATCTGGCGGCTGAGGTTGCGGGATTGCCAGACAAGCGACTCGGCATTTTGGCGAAGTGCCACGATCTGCGAGAGCAAAAAAACGACAAGCGCCAAGGCAAGGATCAGTGTCGTGGAACTGTTGCATAAAGGCTTCAGGTGCGTGTCGGATAGCTCGCCGGAAATCTCCACGACCTCATCTTTGAAAATCGCCGAACTGCCGGAGAGTCCAGCGTCGGGCTTTTCTTCGAAAGCGGAGAAATCCTCCAACTCCACTTTCGGTGCCCGGGGGCGACGGCGGCGTGCAGGCTTCAGGTCGATCGGCTCTTCTTCGGGTTCCATGGCGGTTCAGCGGCCTCCGTGCGAGGGTTTGGCGGCGGGTGTGGGGCTGGGTTGCGGTATTGACGGCTTCACTTGGACTCCATGGTTCTGAAGGAAAACAGCGAGGGCGATGTTGTTGTTTTTAAACTGAAGGTTAACAAGTTCGTTGAGGATCGCGGGTCCGATCTGGTCATTCAACTGCGATGCCGTTTCGACCTGCTGCTGCTGGGATTGCAACTGCTGCTGGAGGTTTTGAATTTCCGCCTGCAAGGCGAGGATCTGATCCTGCTGGGACTGGATGCCTTGCTGGAGGCGGCTGTTAGCCAGAGTTGAGATAAAAATCCAAACAGCCAACGCCACGGCGGCGAGGGCGGTGATGGTAACGGACAGATTTTTGACCATGGGAGAAGTTGGATGCTGAATATGGTTTTTCAAATGACACGGCAAGTGCAGGAATGGATTGGGAATCCTTAAGCATGGGTGCCGTAGAGTCGGTCGCCGAAATCTCCGAGGCCGGGGATGATGTATTTATTGTCGTTCAAGGCATTGTCGAGGACACCGAGGATGATCGGGACTTCGGGATGGGCGTGGGTGACATTTTCCACCCCCTCGGGGGAACCGAGGATGCAGACGAGGCAAATGTCGGTGGCGCCTTTCTCCTTCACAAGGGTTAAAGCCTGTGAGGCGGACCCGCCGGTTGCCAGCATGGGATCGACAATGATCGTGCGCGTGTCGGAAACAGGCGGGAGTTTGCAGTAGTAGCTGCGGGCCTGGGCGGTTTCGTGGTCGCGTTCGAGGCCGATGTAGCCGACGGAAATATCGGGAAAGACATCCTGAAAGGGTTGGAGCATTCCCAAGCCGGCGCGGAGGATCGGCACAACCACCAACGAACGGGCCAGAACGCGTCCCGTGTGTGGCGCGAGGGGCGTTTCGATTTTTTTCTCCACCGTCTCGAGGTCCCGCGTGGCTTCGAGGGCGAGGATCAGCGAGAGTTGGTAGCTGAGGTTGCGGAAAAGGACCGGCTTCGTCGTGTGGTCGCGGAGATGCGTGAGGATATGGTCGGCCAGCGGGTGTTGGAGCAGGCGAACTGGCATGACGAAATCTTCCGGAGAAATTTTCTATCCGATCAAGGCGGAGAGCTCTTTCACGCGGCGGGCGAAGAGGTCGAGTGTGGCTTGGACGGGTTCGGGGCTGGCCATGTCCACTCCGGCTTCGCGGAGGGTTTCGACCGGGAATTTGCTGCCGCCGCTTTTCAGGAAGCCGAGGTAGCGGCTGGCATCGCCGGTTTCGAGAACCTGGCGGGCGAGCGCGGCGGCGGCGGAAATGCCGGTGGCGTATTTGTAGACATAGAACGCGCTGTAGAAATGCGGGATTCGCAGGCACTCGAGATCGAGCTCCTCATCGATCGTGAATTTCGGACCGAAGTAGTCGGCGAGCAGTCGGCGGTAGATGGTTTTAAATCCCTCGAGTGTGACGGCGTCGCCGCGCTCCTCGGCGGCGTGGGTCTCTCGCTCGAACTCGGCGAACATCGTCTGGCGGTAGAGCGTGCCGCGCAGGTCATCGATCTGGCGGTTCAGGATGAACGCCTTCATCACGGGATCGCTCGTGGTTTTCAGCAAATGCTCGGTGAGGAGCATCTCGTTGAAGGTGGAGGCGACCTCGGCGAGGAAGATCGGGTAGCCGTGGTTCTGGTAAAGCTGGGCGCGGCTGGAGTGCCAGGTGTGCATCGAGTGGCCGGCCTCGTGCGCGAGGGTGTAGACATCGGAGAACACATCGGCCTTGTAGTTCATCATGATGTAGGGGGGGCTCGAGTAGGTGCCGTAGGAAAAGGCTCCGCTGCGCTTGCCTTTGTTCTCGTAACGGTCGCACCAGCGGCCATCGCGCAGGCCGTGCGCCATGGTGGCGGTGTATTCAGGCCCAAGGGGCTCGAGAGCGGCGACGACTTTCTCGACCGCTTCGTCCCAGGGGACATTCGTTTTCACATTTTCCACCATCGTGACATAGGTGTCGTAGTGGTGGATTTCCTCGAGCTTCAGCACGCAGCGGCGGAGTTCGAAATACTCGAAAAGGGGCGCGAGGTTGGCGCGAACGGTCGAGATGAGGTTGTCGTAGATCGCTACTGGCACATCGTCCGAGAAAAGGGCGGCCTCGCGGGCGGAGGCATGGTTGCGGGCGCGGGCATAGAAAACATCGGCGCGGATCGAATTCGCCAAGCCGGCGGCGAGAGAGAATTGGTGGTCCGAAAACTCCCGGTAGAACTGGTGGAACGCCGCCTTGCGCACGGCGGGGTCGCGCTGCTGGAGGAAGGACGAGAACGAACTCTGCGTCAGCTCGCGCTCGTTGCCCTCGGCGTCCTTCAGCACGCCGAACTTCATATCCACATTCGTGAGCTGGGAGAAGGTCTCGGAGTGGCCGCGCATCGCGGAGGAGCCCAGCGCGAGGAGGCGCTCCTCTCCGGCGGTGAGCGTGTGCGGCTTGTTGCGGCGGAGTTTTTTCAGAGGGATTGTCCAATCTGCCAAGGCAGTATCGGCGAGGAATTGGGCGAACTGATAGTCGGGGATCTGCTGGATTTCGGGAGAGATGAAAGAGAAGGCCTCGCCGACTTTGACAAGCAGGCCGTCGAGTTTCGCCTCGCGGGCGAGCGCGCCGGCGTCGGAACTGTCGCCCGCAGTGGAAAGCGCGGCGTATTGGTTGAGTTGGTCGACAAGCTGGTCGATCGATTTCTCGAATTCGAGGCACTCGGCGAGCGTGGACGGGGATTCGGCGAGGCGGCCGCGAAATTTCGCCACGCCGGTGTAGGACGACTGGAGCTTTGTGAAATCGGACTCCCAATCGGCATCGGATTTGAAGAGCGGGGCGAGATCCCATTTGTCGGACTCGGGAATTTCAGTGCGGAGTGGAGTGCGGGTCGTGGACATGGTGCGGGACACTACAATGGGGAAGCTTCCCTCGCCAACCCCGCAAGACTTGACGCCGCACATCGCGCGAAGGACAAAGACTTCCCTCACCTCCTAAAAAAATCCCATGACCATCCTTGGCATCGATATCGGCGGAACGGGCATCAAAGGCGCCCCCGTGAATGTGAAAACCGGCGAACTCGTTGCAGAACGCTACCGGATTCCAACGCCGCAGCCTGCCCGCCCCAATTCGGTGGCCGACGCCCTCAAGGAGATCGCAGGGCATTTTTCACACCAGGGTCCAGTGGGGGTAACATTCCCCGGCATCGTCAAGAAGGGCGTGGTTTTTTCCGCCGCCAATGTCGACAAGTCGTGGCTGCATGTGGATGCCTCAAAACTTTTCTCCAGCCACCTCGGCGGCCCTGCGGCGGTGGTTAACGACGCCGATGCGGCGGGAATCGCCGAGATGCAGTTCGGGTCGGGGCGCGGGCGGCAGGGCACGGTGATCATGCTCACCTTCGGCACGGGGATCGGCACCGCGATTTTCTGCGATGGGATCCTCCTACCCAATACCGAGTTCGGCCACCTCAAGATTCGCGGCAAGGACGCCGAACGCCGCGCCTCCGAGCGGGTGCGCGAGGAGAAAGACCTTTCATTCAAAAAATGGGGCAAGCTCGTGGGCGAATACCTCGGCGAACTTGAGCGGCTATTCTCCCCCGAGCTTTTCATCATCGGGGGCGGGATCAGCCGGAAGGCGGAAAAATTCATGCCATATCTGACCTCGAAGACCGAGGTGTTGATCGAGGCGGCCGTCCTGCAAAACAACGCCGGCATCATCGGGGCGGCGTGTCTGGCCAAGAAACCTTCTTGATCTCTCCGCGCGTTTGCGCCAATTTTCCCGTCCCTTTTACGGGGTCTTAGCTCAGTTGGTAGAGCGCCTCAATGGCATTGAGGAGGTCAGGGGTTCGAATCCCCTAGGCTCCACCACCACCGCGTTTCAGGCCGAAACGGGTTCCGCGACGAGATCGTAGGTTTGAGCGCCGAGGACTTTCACATCCGCGAAGGTGCCAGGTTCGGCGGGGCGGGTTAAAATCACGCGGCAATCGACCTCCGGCGCGTCGTGCTCGGTGCGGGCGGCGTTTGGAGTTTCCACCAAAACCCGGAGCGCGCGACCGGTCTGCGACTCGGCCATTTCGCGGGCGATCTTTTGCTGGAGGGCCATGGCTTGGCGATGGCGGCGGTTTTTCACACGGGTGGGCACTTGGTTTTCCATCTTCGCGGCGCGGGACCCTTCCTCCTGTGAGTAATTGAAAACGCCGAGGCGCTCGAAGCGGGTCGTCTCGATGAACTCCAGCAGGCTCTCGAAATGCTCCTCCGTCTCGCCGGGGAAGCCGACGATGAAGGTGGTGCGCAGGCCGATTCCAGGAATGCCGGCACGGATGCGGTGAATGAGATTCTCGATGTGCTCGCGCGAGGTCTCGCGGCGCATGAGTTGGAGCATCTCGCCGTGGATGTGCTGGAGCGGCATGTCGACATATTTGGGAACATGCGGATTCCGTGCGATGGCGGCGATGAGCTCGTCGCTCCAATGCGCGGGATGCGTGTAAAGGAGCCGAACCCAGAACTCGCCACCGATGTCGGCGATTTCGTCGAGAAGATGAACGAGCGATGCGCCTCGGCCAGAGTCCACCGGCTGGCGCGGGCCGGCTTTTTCAGTCCAAAGATCCATGCCGTAGTAGGTGGTGTCCTGGCTGATCAGATTGATCTCTTTGACACCCTCGGCGACGAGGCTGCGAATTTCGCGGACGACGGAATCGATGGCCCGGCTGCGGTGGCGACCACGCATTTGTGGGATCACGCAAAAGCTGCACGGATGGTTGCAGCCCTCGGCAATTTTAACATAGGCGCTGTGAGTGGGAGTGAGTCGGAAGCGTGGAGTCTCGAAGTCGGGGATGTAGCGAGACTTCGGGGTGACGAGGTTCATCACGCCGGGGGATTTTTCCTCCAGAACTTTCCGGAAAATCCTGCCCGCCTCGGCGACTTGATCGAGCCCGATGAAGGCGTCCACCTCGGGAAGTTCGCTGACGAGGTCGCCCGAGTAGCGCTGCGAGAGGCATCCGCTCACCACGATACGGGCGTCGGGGCGGAGTTCGTTGCGCTGGCGGTTCGCCTCGAGGATGGCATCGATCGATTCCTGTTTTGCCGTATCGATGAAGCCGCAGGTATTGACGACGAGTATGTCGGCTTCGGCGGGATCGTTGGTGATTTCGAAACCCTCGGCTTTTGCGGAACCCAGCATCAACTCGGCATCGACGAGATTTTTGGCGCAGCCGAGGCTGATCATTCCGACCCGAGGCGCCGGGGCCTCTGTCGCTTGGGGTTTGCTCATGGAGTGCGCTTGGACCGGGGGGCGGGTTGGAAGGGCGGGAGCGAGGTCAGCGGCGTCGCAGAGGCGACCGGCGTGGGGCTGGATTTGGCATGGGGCAGGGCAGCGCTTTTGCCAACAGGCGTGGCAGCAGGGGTGAGCGGAGGTTGAATGCGAATGGAATCGGAGGTCTGGACTTTCGCGGGAGTTGCTTCAGGTGTTGCTTCGATCTCCGGAGTCGGGGCGGGTTCGACAAAAGCGACCGGAGCAGTCACAGGAGAGGGAGTGGCAACTGGGGTCGGCAGTGCCTCGGCAGGCGGGGCAGGCGGTTGGACGCGCTCGATTTTTTTCCAAGCTCTCCAGCTGTAAATCCCCACACCGACGAGAAGAAGAAGTCCCAGAAGCGTTCCAACGGCGAAGAGCAAACGGCGGATGGATTTGAATTGCTCCCCCTGCAAGAAGCCTGGCTTGGCAAGGAGGACATTCAGGTAGGCATTATCGGCCGAACCAAGGCCTTTGACGCCGGGAAGATATTCGCGGATGTCCTCAAGAGGAATACCAAGGTAGTTCGCGTAGTCGGTGAGAAACAGGCGCGCGTAGGTGGGATGGGAAAAACTCGAAAAGTCGTCCGACTCGATCGCGCGGAGGCGGGTGACTGGAATGCGCGTGTCCTTGGCGGCTTTCTCAATCGGAATACCGATCTTTTGGCGCCGCGCGGCGAGGCGGGCCCCGATAAAAAAGTCGCTACCGTCTTGATGCTGTTTCTCTCTCAAAATGCACCTTCCTCGTTTAGGTCTACCAGAATTTCGCGGTCCTTGGCGCCATCTTTCGGCCCCACGATTCCGCGCATTTCCAAAATATCCATCACTCGGGCGGCCCGTGTATAGCCCAATTTCAGTCGCCGCTGGAGCATTGAAGTCGAAGCCCGGTTTTCCTGCCGGATGATTTCGAGGCATTTTACGACCAATTCCTCGTCTTCATCGCTCACCTCCTCCTCGGGCTGGATGGTGCTGTTGAGCTTCTCGTGAATTCCGGCATCAAACTTCGGTTCGGCCTGTTTGGAAACAAATTCGACGATGCGGTGGATCTCCTCCTCGGTTACCAAAACGCCCTGCGCGCGAGTGAATTTTGAGGTTCCCGGCGGCAGGTAGAGCATGTCGCCTTGGCCGAGAAGTTTCTCGGCACCGTTCTCGTCCAGGATGACGCGGCTGTCGATTTTCGAGGCGACCTGGAAGGCGATGCGGCTCGGGATGTTCGCCTTGATGATGCCAGTGACGACATCCGCGCGAGGCGTCTGGGTGGCGACAATCATGTGAATGCCAGCGGCGCGGGCCATTTGGGTGATGCGGGCGATGGCGCTCTCCACATCTGCTGGAGCGGTCTGCATGAGGTCCGCCAACTCGTCCACGATCACCACAATGAACGGCATTCGGTCGGGAATAATGAGATCGTCATCGCGCGGCACACGAACCGGCGGAGCGATCGGTTCCTCGTCCAATTCCTCCTCCGTTTCATCCTCAGCTATGGACTCGGATTCGGGTTCAGCAGGAGTTTCCTCTTCGGCAGGTGTCTCTTCCTCGGCGGCCAAAGCCTCGGCCTCCGCATCGAGTTCGGCTTGGGATTTCGGGAGCGGACGCTCGTTGAAGCCCGAGATGTTCTTCACTTTGCACTTCGCGAAAATTTTGTAGCGCCGCTCCATCTCGTCGATCACCCAGCGCAAGGCGAGCAGCACCTTTTTGGGATCGGTAACAACGGGCGTCACAAGATGCGGGAGGGTGTTGTAAATCTGCATTTCGACGACCTTGGGATCGATCATGATGAAGCGGAGCTGCTCGGGCGAGTAGCGGAAGAGCAGGCTGGCGATGATGGAATTGATGCAAACGCTCTTGCCGCTGCCGGTGGTGCCCGCGACGAGCAGGTGGGGCATTTTGGCGAGGTCGCCGATGATGGTGTTGCCGTAGACATCCATGCCGAGGGCAAGCGGGAGCTTGGCGCTGGACTCCCGCCAGACCTCCTTCTCGAACAACTCGCGCAGGGTCACTTTCACCTTCTTCGAGTTGGCGATTTCAATGCCAACGGTGTCTTTGCCGGGGATCGGGGCGAGAATATTGATGCGCTCAGCACGGGTGGCCCGGGCGATGTCCCGCTCGAGCGCCACGATCTTGTCCACCCGGACGCCCACATCGGGATAAACCTCGTAGCGGGTGATCGTCGGCCCTTTGGTAATCGTGCCCGGAGTGGCCTTGATGCCGAACTGCGCGAGTGTGTCGATGATAAGAAGCTGGATGCCTTTCAATTCCTCGCGGTCCAATGGCTGCCGGTCGGTTTCATCAGGAGGATCGAGCAAATCGGGGCCCGGCATCTCATAGTTCTCCAGATGGACATCGAGGAGTCCCGGCGGGAAGGAATCCTTCGTTGGCTTCAAGGCCTGTAGCTCGGAGAGTTTGGGTTTTTTGGAAGGAGGAGCGGGCGCAGTGGCGTCGATGATTTCGGGTTCGGGGAGGTTGAGTTCCTCTTGAACCGGTGAGGAGGCGGAAGGCTCCGGCTCGGGGATATCGACACCCTGCTTTCTGAGTTTGCGCGTGAGTTTCTCGGCTTTTTTCTCCAGGGCTTTTCGCTCCTCCTCGATGCGGCGCTCCTCATCGAGGGCCGCCAGACGCGCCACGCGGCGGGCCTCACGCCAAGCAAGGAAGGATTTCCAAGCGCGGATCGAGTCGCGCAAGGGATGGGAGGAGATCGCAAACATCAGGCTGCCGACATACAACCCAAGCATGAGGATGACCGAGGCCGTTCCCAACACGCTGTGGATGGCTTTTTGGCCAATCCACAGGCCGAGAAAACCACCCGGCCCCTCGATGCGGAGCTCGGCCTTCCAATCCTGAAGGAACCAAGGCTGGATTTGAATAAGACAAGCACCGAGGAGCACCATCAAAAGCCCCCACCCCGCCTTGTCGCGCAAGCGGTATTCCGGCACGAACCACTTCGCCAGGCCATAGCCGACCAGAGTCATCGCCAGCAGGTAGGACGAGGCACCGATAAAAAACAGGCAATACCCGGCGAGCAAGGTGCCGAGGGGACCGCCGAGGTTTGAAGGAGCCGAAACCGAGTGGCTGAAAGTGCTAATTATCGGAGCCCAGGCAGGAACGCTTCTCGGGCTGTAGCTCGCTAACGACAGGAAGAGGTAGAGGCCGAGAAAAACCAGACCGAGACCGGCGAGAAACGACGGGGAATTGTGACTGGGCCTGGCGCGTTTTGGCATGAAGTGGTGGATGATGGCCGAGGCGTGGCAGGAGGATCAAGACCTCGCTTGGGATTCAGACGCCGCGAAGGCCGGTGAGCAAAAGTTCAGCGTTGGATTTGGTGTGCTGAAGATTGGAAACCAAAACCTCCATGGCTTCGGCGGCGGGCAACTCGGAGAGTTGGCGACGGAGTGTGACGATGCGCTCGTATTCGTCGGGATGCAGCAGAAGTTCCTCGCGGCGCGTGCCAGTTTTAACAATTTGGATCGCGGGAAAAACCCGCATCTCGGCGATGCTGCGGTCGAGATGGATCTCCATGTTTCCCGTGCCCTTGAACTCCTCGAAGATCAGGTCGTCCATGCGGCTGTGGGTCTCGATGAGCGCGGTGCCGAGGATCGTGAGGCTGCCCCCCTCCTCCGTGTTGCGAGCAGAGCCGAAAAATTTGCGTGGCTTGGCGAGCGCCTTGGCATCCACGCCGCCGCTCATCGTGCGCCCACCCTTGCCGGGCTGGAGATTGTTGTAGGCCCGGGCCATGCGGGTGATCGAATCGAGAAGGATGATCACATCGCGTCCCAACTCAACCAAACGCTGGGCGCGCAGTGCGACGATCTCGCAAATCTGCACATGGCGCTGAACCGGCTCGTCGAAAGTGGAGGCGTAAATCTCGCAATCCAGCGCGCGGCGCATGTCCGTGACCTCCTCGGGACGCTCGTCGACGAGTAGAAGCATGAGCGCGGCCTTCGGGTGATTTTTACGGATGTTGCGGGCGAGGGTTTGGAGAAGAATGGTTTTGCCCGCGCGCGGCGGCGCGGCGATCAAGCCTCGCTGCCCCATGCCGATCGGAGCCAGCAAATCCACAGCGCGTGCGCCGACCTCGGGATCGACTGGAGTTTCCAGAAAAACCCGGCGATTTGGAAAAAGTGGAGTGAGTTTGTCGAACTCCACCGGCGGCTTCCAATCGGATACGGGGATGCTTTCGATGGCGAGGATTTCGTCGATCACGAGACCTTGCTCGCGCTCGCGCGGCAGGCGGAGGCGGGCCTCGACCATAACGCCGGGTTGGAGCGAAAGTTTTTTGATGAGCGCGTAGGGCACCATGACATCGTCAGGCCCGGGGCGGAGATCGTAGGCGGTCCAGCGGAGATTCCAGTTGTCTTGATTTCGCTCCAGCAAACCAGTGCCGGTGACGAGTCCCCCGCCTTGGAGATTATGTCGCGCCCGATCGAGCACGAGGTGCCGGCGAGTGCAATCCGTGCGAATTCGCAAGCCCGCATTGGCGTTCTCGCTAATCAACTCCCGGAGCGGGAGTTTTTGAAATTCGTCGAGCACGAGAGGCGCAGGCGGCACCTTTTCAGGAACGGTATCGGGGGGCGTTGTGGGATCAACTACAGTGGACATCGGAGAAGTCAATCGGCACCGGAAAAAGACGCGGAGTCCGTGAATCTCTTCACAAAACCGGACACGGGGGAACGAGAAACCGGGTCAATGATTTTTCTGAGGAAAATAGGACGGCGCGTTCGGGTCGGCGGACTCGCTGCTTTGGGACTCTTTCTGCGTCTGCGCCTGCTTTTCCTTCATTTTCTCGGCGTAACCCGGAATAGTTTCCGAGGCAGGGTGCATTTCACATCCGGTGTGAAGAACCGCCAGGGCGGCCAGGAGGGTGAGGGCTTGGAGTTTCATGGTTCGATGAGTTCGAGGAAGGCTGACTGGTTGCGTTTGCGCGCGGAGGCGGCCAGGAGTGTGCGGAGGGCACGGATCGTGTGGCCTCCCTTTCCTACGATTCTCGCCATGTCAGAGGGCTTGGCCCCTACAAGGAAAACCGTGCGGCCCGGAGTCTCGGTCTTTTTAAAAACGACCTGCTCCGGGGATTCCACCAACGATCCGATGACATAGCGCAGGAATTCCTCCATGACGCGCGCGAAGAGTTTTTAGGCGGCCAGTTTCTTGCGGGCCTTGGTGATGATGCTGCCCACGGTCTGGCTGGGACGGGCACCGTTTTTCACCCAATGGTCGGCACGCTCGAGTTCGATCGAAAAATTCTCACCCTCTTTTTTGGGGTCGTATTTGCCAATGATCTCGATGAATTTGCCGTCGCGCGGGCTGCGCTGATCGGCCACAACGATGCTGTAGTAGGGACTGTTTTTTGCGCCTTCGCGGCGGAGTCGGATTGCAACTGCCATAGTTCTTTTTAGTTTTAGGAAAAACCCTGTATCGGTCTGGTTCTGTCTATTTTTTTGTTGGGAAGCGCGGAGCCTACATTCGGAAGCCCGCACCGGCTTTGGCCATGAGTTTTTTCATAGCTCCCATGTTTTTCATCATTTTGCGCATCTGTGTGAAACGCAAAATCAAGTTGTTCACCTCGCCGACGTGAACGCCACTTCCACGGGCGATCCGCTGGCGGCGGCGGGCGTTCAGAATATCCGGACGCGCTCGCTCCTGCGGAGTCATGGAGAGAATAATCGCCTCCACCCGTTTCAGTTGCTTTTCGTCAACCGAGGAATCTTTGATCTTATCCATCCCAGGAATCATGCCAAGGATATTTTCGAGCGGCCCCATCTTCTTGAGCATCTTGAACTGCTGCAAAAAGTCGTTCAGGTCGAAACTCGCGGTTCGCAGCTTCTCCTCCATCCGCCGCGCTTCGTCCTCGGTAATGGCCTCGGCGGCTTTTTCCACGAGGCTCACCACATCGCCCATCCCGAGGATGCGCCCCGCCAGCCGATCGGGATGGAAGAGCTCGAACTGGTCGATTTTTTCCCCGACACCGATGAATTTGATCGGACGCCCGGTGACCGAGCGCAGTGACAGCGCCGCACCACCGCGGGCATCACCGTCGAGCTTCGTCAAAACCAACCCTGTCAAGCCAAGCGCGGCATGGAATTTCTCGGCCACATTCACCGCCTGTTGTCCCGTGGCGGCATCAGCCACCAGCAGAATCTCGCGGGGCTGGAGAAAATCCCGGAGTTGCTTGAGCTCGCCGATCAGCGGCTCATCGATCTCTTGGCGACCTGCGGTATCGTAGATTTGAACATCGCCTCCGGTCTTCGAGCACCATTCCTCCGCGCGCTTCGCCACGGCCAAAACATCGGTTTCCCCTGGCTCTGGACGGAAAACCGGAACGCCGATCTGCTCCGCCAGAACCGCGAGTTGGTCGATCGCGGCGGGCCGCATGAGGTCGCAGGCGACGAGCATCGGAGAGCGGCCTTGGGATTTCAGCAACCGCGCCAGCTTCGCAGAAGAAGTGGTTTTTCCCGCGCCATTCAGACCTACGACAAGAATCCGGCCGGGCTTTTCGAGGTCGAGCGGAGCGGAGTCGCCGCCGAGCAATGTGCACAATTCCTCGTGGAAAATCTTCACGATCTGCTGACCCGGCGTCACGCTGCGCAGCACCTCCTCGCCGAGCGCCTTTTCCTTCACCCGAGCGATAAAATCCTTCGCGACCTGGAAATTCACATCGGCATCGAGCAACGCCAAACGCACCTCGCGAAGCGCATCGGCAATATTCGATTCCGTGATCCTCCCCTGCCCCCGCAGGTTTTTGAAAACATCCTGAAGCTTGTCGGAAAGTCTGCCAAACATGGGGCGGGAATTTAGGCGCAGCGCGTAGGAAGGAAATGCTGGAGTTGGCTGTGAACGGAAAAACTGGCAGCGCCTACGGGATTCGAACCCGTGCACCAGCCTTGAGAGGGCTGTGTCCTAACCCCTAGACGAAGGCGCCGTAGGGCCGTGAAACTAATGGCGGGGTCTTTTTTTGCAAGAGAAAGTCTGGAACTTGAGACAAATCCTCGATGGCGCTTGCGCGGGGCGGGGTTCCTTCCTTTACTTGCCGCACTATGTCATCGATGGATTCCGTTTACTCACGCAAAAACCCTTTCCGGGCAGCGTTGGCAGTGAACCGCAAACTCACAGGCGAAACCTCGCAAAAAGAGACGCGCCACTTTGAACTCTCGCTTGCCGGTTCGGGGCTGCAATACGAGGTCGGCGATTCGCTGGGGGTTTTCCCCTCGAACAATCCGGAGTTGGTCGATCTCGTGCTCCGCGAGGCGGGTTTCACGGGCGAGGAAATCGTGCCGAGCGCGGATGCCGTGGAGATGCCGATCCGCGAGGCGTTGACGAAAAGTTACATTCTCACCGAACCCTCGAAACAGCTTCTGCAAGCGGTGGCGGCGCTGGATCCGTCGGCGGCGTTTTTGGAAAAACTCCTCCTCCCCGAGGAAAAAACCGCCCTCGAGAATTTCCTCTGGGGACGCGATGTGCTCGATGTGCTCCTACAATTTCCCGCTGCGAAATTCTCCCCCGAGGAGTTTGCAAAAGTCCTCCGCAAGCTCCAGCCCCGCCTTTACTCCATCGCCTCCTCGCAGAAAGCCGTCGGCGAATCGGTGCACCTCACCATCGCCGTCGTGCGCTACACGGTTGAGCACAGCCGGCGTCCGCGCGAGGGCGTCTGCTCAAGTTTTCTGGCCGACCGCTCGAGCGGATCGGCGCCGGTGTTTGTTCACACGGCCAAGCATTTCCGGATGCCCGAAAACCCGGACACGCCGATGATCATGGTCGGCCCCGGAACCGGGATCGCGCCGTTCCGGGCGTTTTTGCAGGAACGGAAGGCGACGGGTGCCAAGGGGAGGAATTGGCTTTTCTTCGGCGACCAGCGCGCGGCGACGGATTTTCTCTACCGAGAGGAATTGGAGAACTACCAGGCCGAGGGATCTCTTCACAGGCTCGACACCGCTTTTTCCCGTGACCAGGAACACAAAATCTATGTCCAGCACCGCATGCACGAGAACGGCGCCGAGCTTTTCGACTGGCTCGAGAACGGTGCGTATTTCTATGTCTGCGGCGATGCGAAACGGATGGCGAAGGATGTTGATGCCGCCCTCCACGCGGTCGTTGAAAAACACGGCGGCAAAAGCGCGGAGCAGGCGAAGGAATATGTCGAGGCCCTGAAAAAGGAGAAACGCTACCGCAAGGATGTCTACTGAAACGAGACCGAACACTTTGAACACCACACCCCGCCACATCCACTTCCTAGGCATTTGCGGAACCGCCATGGGCTCCGTCGCCGCGGCCATGCAAGACAAGGGATTCCAAGTCACCGGCCAGGACCAGAATGTCTACCCGCCGATGTCCACCTTCCTCGAATCGAAGGGGGTCAAAATCACACCCGGCTTCAATCCCGCCGACATTCCCGCCGCCGATTTGATCGTGATCGGAAACGCTATGTCGCGCGGCAATCCCGCTGTGGAGGCCGTTCTCAACCGCAAGCTCCTCTATCTCTCCCTGCCGGAAACGCTGAAGCATTTCGTGCTTCGCGGCCGCCACAATCTCGTCGTGACGGGAACTCATGGAAAAACGACCACCACCTCGATCCTCACTTGGATTTTCGAATCCTCCGGGCTCGAACCCGGCTACCTGATCGGAGGAATTCCCTCGAACCTCGGCCAGGGCTCGAACATCCGCGACTCGAAGTATTTCATCCTCGAAGGCGACGAATACGACACCGCGTTCTTCGATAAGCGCTCGAAATTCGTCCACTACCTCCCCGAGCTCGTGATCGTGAACAACATCGAGTTCGACCACGCGGACATCTACCGCGACCTCGACGAGATCAAGACGAGCTTCCGCCGCCTTCTCAACATCGTTCCCTCCGAGGGCATGGTGCTGATCAACGGCGACGACCCGAACTGCCTCGATGTCGCGAAAAACTGCCCCGCCCCGATCGTGGAGGTCGGATTCTCCGCCAACTGCGCGAACCAAATCCGGCAGGCCACCCACACGCCTACGGGCTCCAGTTTCGAATTGTTCAACGAAACATTCACGATCCCGCTCTCGGGCGATTTCAACATCCGCAACGCCGCCATGGCCGCCTCGGCCGCGCACTACTACGGCGTTCCGATTGATAAAATCCGATCCGCGCTCGAGTCTTTCCAAGGCATCCGCCGGCGCCAGGAGGTGCGTGGAACCGTCAACGGCATCACGATCATCGACGACTTCGGCCACCATCCAACCGCCATCCGCGAAACGCTGGCCGGGCTTCGCAAAAAATTCGGCCCTGCGCGCCTGTGGGCGCTCTTCGAGCCAAGATCAAACACCACACGCCGCGCCGTCTTCCAGGACGACCTTCCCAAAGCCTTCGCCGAGGCCGATGGCGTTTTCATCTCCCAAGTCGCGCGTCTCGACCAATTGCCCGAGAACGAACGCCTCAAGCCCGAGCAAGTTGTAGCCGACATCGCGTCCGGCGGCAAACCAGCCTTCTACGAACCCACCGCCGACTCGATCATCGAACGCCTCAAGCCCCTGGCGAAACCCGGCGATATCGTGATAGTTTTCAGCAATGGCGGCTTCGACGGAATCCACCAGAAGCTTCTCGAAAGATTATAGCCATAATCCCCGCTGCGAGATTTCAGGTAAACCACCTGAAATGTTAACGGGTGTTGTCGGAGATGTTTTCGGCTCAGTGAAGCTGGCAACTGTTATTTGCGACATCTACGGAATTTTTTCCCTCCGATTCGCCTTGTTCACTGGGTGTCTTCGCGGGAATGGTGATTGTTGATGATGCAGAAGACCCCGTCTGAAAAAGGATACCGAATGCCCGCGGAATGGGAGCGGCACGAGGCGACATGGATTTCCTGGCCACACCCGGGTTGCAACAGCTTTCCGGACGCCTACGACCGCGTGATCCCGACTTTCGTGGCTATGGCCGAGGCCTTGGCGGAATCGGAGACCGTTCGCATCAATGTCAAAAACGCGGAGCAGGAAAAAACCGTCCGCCGTCTGCTGAAAAAATGCCCGCCCGAGCGGATCGAGTTTTTCCACATTCCCACCGATGAGCCTTGGTGCCGCGATCATGGGCCGATCTTTGTGGTTCGAGACAAAGAACCGCAAGTGGCGGTCCTGAATTTCGGCTTCAACGCCTGGGGCTTCAAACTCTCCCCGTTCGACGAGGACAACGCAGTTCCACCGTCCGTGGCCGGAGCCCTCGGGCTGCCGGTTTTCGACCAGTCCCATTTCATTCTGGAGGGCGGCTCGATTGATGTGAACGGTGAAGGCACAGTCATTACGACCGAAAGCTGCCTCCTCAACCCAAATCGAAATCCCTCGAAAGACCGTGCGGCGATCGAGAAAAAACTCCGCGAGTATCTCGGGGTCATATCGGTTCTTTGGCTGGGCGACGGGATCGAGGGCGATGATACCGACGGCCATGTGGATGACATCACTAGGTTCATCGGACCGAGCACAGTTATCACGGCAGTCGAGGAGGACGAGAACGATCCGAATTTCGAGCCACTCCAACGAAATCTTGATCGTCTCCATGTGATGCGACTCCCGAGCGGCGAACCGCTGCATGTGCTGACGCTCCCGATGCCGCCCCGCATCGATCGCGAAGGTCAGCGCCTGCCTGCCAGCTACGCGAATTTTTACATCGCCAACTCCGTCGTGCTACTACCGGTCTACGGGGCGAGCAATGACGCTTGGGCGGTTTCGGCACTGCACGAGGCGTTTCCCACGCGGCGGATCGTGCCGATCGATTGCCGGGAATTGATCTGGGGCCTGGGAGCCTTTCACTGCCTGACCCAGCAACAACCGGCTCGGCCGGCTTGAGTCGGTTCAGCTTTGAAGGTTGTTGCGCTTGGGTGGCTCAGGGGGTGTTTCCAACTCCGGCAACGGCCTGGCTGGTTCACCATATTTGGCACCGTAAACATGCACCGGCGTGCCGCCGGGCAGGATTTTATAAAGGGACTTCGCCGCA
>CAWUMN010000012.1:0-19987 GCA_963923595.1 uncultured bacterium | reverse complement strand
GCGCAGTTGAACATGAGTTCCGCCCAGCAATGGAACGACTGGGCATGCTGGGGTCCCGGTGCCGTGATACTTCCGCCGCCCCGCATCCGCGGCCATTGAGCGGCCAGGGGTAAATTGAGTCGACGCGCACGGCGCGATTCGCGACATTCCGCAGGGATGGCACTCGCCAAGGAAAGAGCCTTTGATCGTCTGCGCGACGCCCGCAAATCGGGCCGCCTCGCCCATGCTTGCTTGTTGAGCGGCCCTCCAGGTTCAGGAAAAAAATGGCTCACCGAGGAGTTGGCGGGCCTGGTTTTGGGGTCCAACCCCCGCGAGGTGACGACCCATCCCGACTTCCATCAAGTGGCACCGGAGTCGAAATCCCGCCGCATTCTCATCGCCCAGATGCGCGAACTCGAGCGCTCACTCCACATGAAGCCGCTGCGGGGAGCCAACAAGTTCGCCGTCATCCACGACGCCGACCGCCTCCAACCCGAGGCTGCGAACGCCTTTTTGAAGACCTTGGAGGAGCCGCCTGCCGGTTGCCACATCGTGCTTACGACCACCCTGCGCGACGCTGTGCTCCAAACCATCCTCTCGCGCTGCATCACGATCCCGCTCCTCGCCCCGACTGGCGCCTCGCGCGACGAACTCTCCGCCGCCGTAGCTGCCGAATTCGAAAAATCCCTGCTCCATCCCGGCGGCCCCGATGCCGGTGTGGCGTTTCGTTTTACACGCTTCTTCCAAGCCACTCTCGCGGGCGTGCGCGAAAGCATCTCCGACGGCCTCGACTCCGAGTTGAAGGAACAAGTGAAACGCCACCGCGATTCCATCGACAAATCATGGAAGGAAACGCGCGAGGATCAAATCAAGGCGCAGACCGAGGCCGCCGCCGTGCGCGAGCGGGAACGCCTCCTCGCCTCGGTCGGCGAAGTCCTCGCCACCGCCCTCCGCCACAAACTGCAACCCACCGAATCCACCTCCGGTGAAATCCGCCGCATCGCCAGCGAGAACGACCCACGCCATCTCCTAGGCCGCCTCGACGCCCTCGAGCGAACCCGCCGTCTTCTCGCCTCCGGCACTCAGGAGGCGCTTGCGCTGGAGAGCGGATTTCTTCAAATGATTTCCCGCTCATGAAGAAACGGATCGTCATCAAACTCGGCACCGGCGTGCTTTCCACCCCGGCTGGAAAATCGCTGGATACCGAACAGTTCACCCGAATCGCCGCCGAGGTCGCCGCCCTCGAGAAGGAGGGCCACGCCTGCATCCTCGTCAGCAGCGCCGCGATCGCCGCCGGCGTCCGCGTTCTCAAGCTCAAGCAACGACCCGACGACCTCTCCGGCAAGCAGGCCTGCGCGGCGGCAGGCCAGCCCGAGTTGATGCGACTCTACGCGACCTCGTTCAAAAAACACGGCCTCGCTGTAGCACAGCTTCTCCTCACGCACGGCGACATCGACAGCTTCATGCGCCGCGACAACGCCCGCAACACCCTCGACTGCCTGCTCGAGCGCGGCGCCGTTCCGATCATCAACGAGAACGACTCCGTCGCCGTCGAGGAACTCCGCTTCGGCGACAACGACCGCCTATCCGCCGAGGTTTCGATCCTCGCACAGGCCGACCATTTGTTCATCCTGACCAGCGTGGACGGCCTTCAGGACTCGAAAGGCAAACGCGTCCCGAAGGTCCGCGACATCTCCGAGGCGTTTCGCTTCGTGCGCGAGGACAAGGGCGAGGAATCCGTGGGCGGCATGAAAACGAAACTCGAGGCGGTGCGCAAAGTCTCCGCCGCCGGAATCTCCGCCCACATCCTCGATGGACGCAAACCCGCCCAGCTCCACGCCGCGCTCCATGGCAAGGATGTGGGAACCTCGTTCCCTGCCCGCCCGCACATCCGGCCATGAGGCTCGCCATCGTCGTCTGGGCCATCGGACGGAACACCCTCACCGAACTCGTCCGGCAAAAGGTTTTCTACTTCCTCCTGATCTTCGCGCTGCTGGTCATCGGCAATTCCGCCTTCATCGCGAAGCTGTCGTTCCAAGAGCAATTCCAGATGTTGAAAGACATCTCGCTCGGAGCCATGTCGGTCTTCGGCTCGCTCCTCGCCATCCTCGCGACGGCGAATTTTTTGCCGAAGGACATGGAGGACCGCACGATCTACACGATCCTTGCCAAGCCCGTGCCGCGCTTCTGCTACTTGCTTGGCAAGCTCTGCGGCATCCTCGCCCTGCTCGCCATCGCGATCCTCCTCATGAGCGGATTGTTTCTCGCCGTCCTCTGGCTGCGCGAGAGCACGGTTCTGGCGGAAACCCGCTCGCAGTTTGCATCCTCCCCGCCGGAGGAATTGGCGCTGGCAATCAAGGAGGTGACCGCCTCGACCTTCAACTCCAACCTAGTTCCCGGCATCCTTGTGATTTTCATCAAATCCGCGCTGCTCGCCTCGCTCACGCTTTTCATTTCGACCTTCGCCACCTCGTCGATCTTCACGATCCTGATGGCCGTGGCGCTGTATTTCATCGGCCACCTGCAGTCCACTGCGCGCGAATACTGGCTCTCCGGCGTGGAGGTGGAATGGTGGTCGCGCCTTCTCGCGGCGATCGTGTCGCTGGTGTTCCCGGACCTCCAAGCCTTCAATCTCACGGACGACATCATCGCGGGCACGGCGGTTCCTCTAAAGCTCTTCCTCGGCACGGCCGCACTCGGCGGGCTTTATATCGCCATTTATTTCGCGCTCTCCGCGCTGGTGTTTTCCGGCCGCGAGCTATGAGGTGGCGGCAGGTCGCGGCGGTTTTGCTTTTGGCTGTAGGCGGCGCGGCGATGTTCCCTCTTCAAGGCCAGCTCGCCCGCGAGGCGCAGGCGGCGCATTTCCAGAAAACCTCGCTCGACATCGACCTTCGCGAGCGCATCGGCCAAGCGGGATTCCTCGCCGCGCTCAGCGGATTCCGCTCGCCGCTCGCCGCGATTCTGTGGATCGAGGCCCACTCCGCCTGGGAGAACACCGAGTGGGGACGCATGGCTGGCTTGTTCGATACCGTCACAACCCTTCAACCCCGCTCGCTCACCTACTGGGACATGGCGGCCTGGCACATGGCATGGAACGCCTCGATCGCCGCGCTCCAAAACGAAAAGCAACCCAGCGAGGCGCTCCGCATCAAGGCCCAGCGCGAATACTTCGATCTCGGCCGCGACTTTCTCGAGCGCGGAATCAAAAACAACCCGGACCGCCACCAACTTTACCTCCAGCTCGCCGTCCTGCTTCGCGACAAGTTCGAGGACCACTGCGCGGCGGCGGCGGCTTTTGAGAAAGCGGCCTCGTTCCCCGACGCCCCGCCCTACGCCGCGCGCTTCGCCGGCTACGAACTCGCCAAATGCCCAGGCCGCGAGCGCGATGCCTACGAAAAACTCCGCGCGCTCTGGTTCCAGGGCGAAAATCAACGCCTGCCCTCTCTCATCAACCTCCTCCGCGACATGGAAAACAGGCTGGATATTCCCTCCGGCGAGCGAATAGATTCCGCGCCTGCTCTCCCGCAGAGCCGATAAATCCCATGCGTTTTGCCATTTTTGGAGACATCCACGCCAACCTCCACGCCCTTACCGCCGTGTTGCAGGACACCCGTGAGCAAGGTTGCACCCATTCGATCTGCATGGGCGATGTCGTCGGCTACAACGCCTTCCCCAACGAATGCGTCGATATCGTGCGGGAGCTCGATTGCCCGACCGTCAAAGGCAACCACGACGAGCAGGTCTCTATGAACTACACGCAGGAGGGCCTCAATCCCCTCGCTGAGGAGGCTCTTGACTGGACTCGAAACAACCTCGGGGACGCCGAAAAAGAATGGCTCCGCGAACTGCGCTTCCAGCGACTTGTGCGCGACTTCACCATTGTCCATGCGACGCTCGATACCCCGCACAAGTGGGGCTATGTAACCTCCGCCCTCGACGCGGCGGCGAGCTTCACCTACCAGCACACCCAGATTTGCTTTATTGGCCACACCCACCGGCCCATCGTTTATGTTCGCGACAGTTCGGTTTCCGCCATCCCCTTCGACACTGTCCAAATCGAGAAAAATAAAAAATATCTAGTTAATGTCGGGAGCGTCGGCCAGCCCCGCGACGGAAATTGGCGCGCGGCGTATTGCATTTACGACACCGACAAAAGCGAACTGACCCTCCGCCGTATTCCTTACGATCTCGAGGGTGCCCAGCGAGCGATTCTCGACGCCAAACTTCCGGAAAAACTCGCGCTCCGCTTGGCCAACGGACGCTGACCCGCTCCCTGTGAGGCCATCCTCCCTCCTTTTCATCAAGCCCGGCTCGATGGGCGATGTCATCCACGCCCTGCCAGTCGCCTCATCGATTCACAACGCCTGGCCCGAAACCAAAATCACCTGGATCGTTGATCCCCGCTGGGAGCCGCTTCTGCGCGGCAATCCAGCCATCGACCGCATCCACCTTTTTCCCCGCGAGGATTTCCGTGGCCCGGCAGGTTTTGTCCGATCGATCCCCTGGTATCGCCTTCTGCGACAGCTAGAGCCCGACATGGCGCTCGACCTCCAATGCCTGCTCCGAAGCGGCGTGATGGCTGCCTGCAGCAGAGCGAAAACCATTTTCGGATTGGATGACGCCCGCGAGGGTGCGGGATTTTTTTACACGAACAAAATCGGCGTCCGCCGCTACGAGCACGCTGTCTGTCGATATCTTCGCGCCATCCCCGCGCTTGGCATTGATCCCTCGACGCCGTGGCAGTGGAACCTCCCCGCTGGCGAGCCTTGCCGGGCGTTCTCGCCAACCACGCCCTACATCGTCCTGCACCCCTTCTCGCGGGGCGCGGGTAAATCGATGGACGCCGCCGCGATCCGCGCGTTTGTGCAGGCTTTTCAATCCACCAACCAATCCCAAATCCTCATCGTCGGAGCGGGAAAAAGCGGGGAGGATTTGGGAAACGGCGTCATCAATTTGCTGGGGAAAACCAACCTACTGGAACTCATCAGTCTGCTGCGGGGAGCTAGTTTCGTGGTGAGTGTGGATAGCGGCCCGATGCACCTCGCAGCGGCTTTGGAGGTTCCCCTGCTCTCGATCCACACCTGGAGCGATCCTAGGCTCGTGGGGCCCTATTCGGACAAAGTCTGGATTTGGCAGGGAGGTGAAATCCGCCGCCAAAACCTCGACGCCGCAACACTGCCGGAGCGCGCCTTCACCGAGGCCGACGCCGCAGCCATCGGCGAGTTCGCCGCAGCTCAGAGATAATCCGCGATCTCGTAAAGAGCTGGGTCGCGCTCGGCGGCTTTTCGTCGAACCTTCACGCCGCCACCTAAATCTCCGGCCTCGGCGCCGTCGCCACCCATGCCGTCGGGAAAATCCATGTTGTCGAACGCATCGCCGAATTCCTCCTCGAGCTTCTCGGGGTCCTCGCCCGCTTCAAGTCGACGGATCATGTGTTCCATCTCGGCGGGCATTTTCTGGCCCGTGGCCTCGGTCATCTTCCGCATCATCCGCCCGAGAGCGCGCGGGTCGGGGTTGTTTTCATCCATGCCCGCCATGTCGCGTTCCATCTCGGCCATCACCCGCTCCATGCGGGGATCCATATCGTCCCCCGCCGGCGTTTCGGATTTTTCCTTCGCGCGACCGGTTACCGCAAATTTCGAAACCACCCGCTCCATGCGGGCCTCGGGCTTGTCGGGGCAGCGCGGGGTTTTGTTCGCGTAGGCGAGGCTGCGGGCGAAGAACGAATAAATTTTGTGCGTGTCCGGCGAGTAGAATTCGTAAATGGGCATGGCTCGGTTTTCGTTGCGGGGGAAAAATAAACTCTCCCAACGAATCCGTCCACCGTCCGCTTGGGCCTTGGCGAAACGCCGCCGCCACGCTTAGGTTTTCCGCTATGGAGCCAACCCGGGAACAAAGCGGCGATTTCGATGTGGTCGTGATCGGCGGAGCGATCTCCGGCGCGGCGACCGCATTTTTGCTCCGTCGCCGAGATCCCTCCCTGCGAGTGCTCATTGTCGAAAAAAACTCCGCCTTCAAGCGCCGCGTGGGCGAGGCGACGACCGAGGTCAGCAGCTTTTTTCTCACCCGCGTCCTCGGCCTCACAAACTTTCTCGCCCGCACGCAGATTTCGAAAAACGGACTCCGGTTCTGGTTTTACCGCAACAGCGATGCGTGTCTCGCGGACTGCTCCGAGCTTGGCGGAAAATATCTCTCTACCGTCCCCGCCTACCTGATCGACCGCTCGGTGCTGGACGAGGAAATGCTCCGCCGCGCTGTCGCCGAGGGCGCGGAAATGTTGCGGCCCGCTCAAGTGAAATCCGTCACGCTGCAAGAAGGCGGAATGCAAGAAATCGTCCTGACCCACGAGGGGCATGAAAAAACGACCCGCGCCCGCTGGGTTGTGGACGCCTCGGGTCTTAAAGCCGAACTCGCGCGCGCCAATGGCTGGATCCGCCCGAACAAGGCCCATCCCACGCTGGCCGTCTGGTCCCGCTGGCGCAACACCGGCGACTGGGACGGACTCGACACTGGCGATGCCGATTGGGGCCGGGGTTTTTATGGAATCCGGGGAACGGCCACGAACCATTTTGTTGGCGAGGGTTGGTGGGCTTGGTGGATTCAGCTTCAAGGCGGCGAGGTGAGCATCGGCGCCGTGATCGACCAACGTCTCGCGGATTGGAAAAGCGGCGATGCCACCGTTGGCGAGAAGCTCCGCCAATTCCTCTCCCGCCATCCGGCCGCGCGCGAGTTGATGAAGGATGCCGAATTCGTCGAGGGCGATGTGCATTTCCGCCGAAACCTCCCCTACTCCTCCGAGCGCTACGCGGGCGATGGGTTCGCGCTCGTGGGCGACGCCTCCGCGTTTATCGATCCGCTCTACAGCCCCGGCATGGATTGGATCGCCTACACGGTATCGGCAACCGTGACGCTCATCTCAAAATGGCGCGCAGGTTCCGAGGTCTCTCCGCTCGTGGAGAAACACAATCGCGATTTTCGCGTGAGCTATGATCGGATGTTCGGTGCACTCTACCAGGACAAATACGAATACCTCGGCGACCACGACCTCCTGCGCGTCGCCTTCCGCCTCGATATCGCAAGCTACTACCTCTATGTCGCGCGGTTCCTTTTCCAAAGCGGCCCGCACATGCTCGAACAACCGCCGTTCTCGCCGTGGCAGGCCGGGCCGTTTTTCGGGATCATGCGTTTCTACAACCGGCGACTCGCCGCCATGGCCCGCTCGCGCCGGGCTCGAGGAAAATTCGGCCTCCACAACGAAGGCCGCCGAGACCTCGTGCCGGGTTTCAATTTCCGGCTCGGCCAGCTTTTCCGCACCGTGTGGGATGGATTGTGGCTCTGGCTTGTGCTGGAAATTCGCGAAGGCTGGCACTCGTGGTTTCGCTCCGAGGAAAAACCAGAGCCCGTGCGCGAAGTCGTCGCGCCTTCAGCCCGACACGCCGCCGCGCATTCCTGATTATTTCACAGCCCCGCCGTGCGGTGGCTTCAGCAATTCCTGAAACTCGGCGTCCTCGCGGTATTTCTCGAAAATCGCCGACTTCGCCAAACCCTCCCGCATCGGCAGTCCGCCCAGCGTGATTGCCGCGCGGGCGGCTTGCAGGCAGAGCGCTTGGTCGTCGTTGAGGGCAGCCGCTTTCGCGAGTCGGAATTGGCTTTCGGCCTCCTTCGGCTCCAACTCCACCAACGCGCGCGCAGACGCGAGTTCTTGAACGCGAAGATCCGCCGCCTCGGAAAAATCCACCGCCGCCTTCAGGAAAATGGGGTCCTTGGAAAAACGCCCGATCGACACATCGAGAAACCCCTTGAGCGCCTTTTCATCACCGGTCGCGGCGTGCAGCTCAATCAACGCCTGCGCGTCCTCACGGCTGTTGGGTTTTTTGCGAAGCGCCTCCTCGCGCTCGGCGATTTTGCCCTGCAACTCCTGCCGCTTCTCCGCCGCAAAATACATCCGCCAAAGCAGAAGATTGTTCGGGTCTTTCTCGAGTGCGGTTTCAAACATTTTCAGCACGCCCGCAAAGTCTCCCCGCTCCCAGAGCATTTCGCTGAGCGCATTCAGGCTCTCACCGTTGCCCTGCCACAGAGCGAGAGCCTGCCGGTAGGCGCGCTCCGCTTCGGGTTGCATCTTGCGGTGGAGATAGAGATTTCCCGCCGTGGCGCGGAGTTTCGAGAACGACCTCTGCGCATCCAAGTCCTTCGAAAATTCCGGATTCGCATGGAGCTTTAGCGCATACGCATCCCAAAATTCGAAATCCGCGCGAACCGACTCGGCGGTGATTTCCTTCAACGGTTCACGGTGGATTTTGTAGACCAGACCGTGCGGTTCGGCGTGGTCATACGACCACTTGAGAGGGAAACTCTCCTCGACGAAAAACTCGTGCGCATCGCGGTTCTTCTCCCAAATCAATCTCGTCACGACGCTATGAGGCAACGAGGGATCGGGCTCGCCATCCTTCGCAGCCGCCTTCGTTTCCTTGGCAACCTCCGCCTTGATTTCCTCCTCGCTCGGAAAAACCAACGGCTTCTTCGGATAGATCGTTCCGCGCCCAAGCCAGCGCTCAAAAGCATTCGCGGGCCTCGGCCTGTCGGCGCCGTAGTGGTCGGCGAGGTATTTCCGGTAGAGAGGTTCCCCCACGCCGTTTTGCGTGATGATGTAGAGATCGCGCCGGTCGAACTCCGCGTCGCGCTTCAGCCCGGGTGGCTGCGGGCTTTCTCCAAGAATCATGTAGGTCGGCACGAAGCGACCCGGGTCTGTGCCACCGAGCACCACGCTGTCCGCCGGGAGGTTCTTCAGCATGTCGTGGCCAAACTCCCACCCGAACCAGCGCCCACGCTGACTGCATCCCTCGTGGTTGAAATAAAGAGGCCACAACGGCAGCGCCAGCAAGCCGTAGCGCATCCACGCCATGCGTGGTGCGTGGCCAAAAAACCAAAGCGCCCCCGCGATAAAACCCAGCCCGGCCAGAAGCGCGAAGATGAGGTTTGTGTAAGTGTGGTAGGGCATCTGCAGCCACCAACCGCCGGCGTCAATCGTTGCGCCATCCGCCACAGGCTGCAGGATCGCGGCGAGGACAAAGGCTATTTCCAAAAGGTAAATCCAAGTCCTCGCCGCCACATTGCGCAACCGCAGCACCACGACCAGCGCGATGAAGTAGGCCAGCACCCCGAGCGGCGTGAAGCTCACTCCCAGCTTCCACCAAAAAAATCCCACCCACTCCTGCAGACGCGCCAGCACTGGTCTCTCCGGCAAATCCTCCCCGTCACGCCGCGTCCTTACCGATCCCTGCGAGGTTCCCATCAACCTCCCGAGAGAGCGCAGGCTCTGATCCGAGAGGCTGCCGCCGTATTGCGAGCGGTTGAAGGAAAAGAAAAATCCCTCGGCCGTTCGAGTGTAGGCCCAGTTCATCGGTGGATTGGTCGAAGACGCCAGCGGCATGTAGGCGTAGGGCACCAGCCCCAGCGCGACCACAAAAGGCAAATACGCGACCAAGCGCCACTCGACGCGGAATTTTTTCAAAATAACAAACGCCGCGAATCCCAGCGACACGCAGTAGAAAAACCGGATGGCCGTTTTCAGCACCGGCATTTCCTCGGAGAGGATCGCGAAGCCGAGATACACCACCAGCAGCGTGATCGCGCACGCCACAACCAGATCCCAAAAAACCTCCCGCCGCACGAGCAGCACCGCGAGCAACGGCAAAGGCGCCAGCGCCACGCTGAGCTGGTGGTTGCTGAACGAAAGCGCCAGCAGAAAGAACGGCAACATCAACAGCGCGAGGCTTTCCGGCCTTCGCAGCCACACATACAGCGACGCCAGAAACAGCCCGATCAGCAGCGCATGCAGCGTGTAGACTTCCGCAATCACCGCCTGCGACCACATTGAAAAACTGAAGGCAAACAGCAGCGCGACCGACACCGACACGATGGCGTTCAGCCCCCGCCAGCGCGTGATCTGCTCGCCCAGCATCCACCGCGTGGAACTCGAAAAAAGCGCCGCCGTCAACCCGGTCGCCAATGCCCCGCACACACCGCTGAAGAGCGCAATCTCCCAAGCCGTGTTGCCGAGCGGGAGGAGTTGGAAAATCCACGCGAGCAGCGTCCAGAGCGGGTAGCCGGTGGGGTGGGGAACTCCGAGGTGTTGCGCAGCGACAATAAATTCGCCCGAGTCGAGGAGCGTCACATTCGGCGCGGCGGTCCAAAAATAAACCGCCCCGGCGATCACGGCGCAGACCAGCCCAGTCAGCCAATCCGCCCAATCCCAGACTCGATCAGGCGCTCGCGCTGGTTTTTCCATGATCGTGATGGCCAGGCACAAAAACCCATGCCATGCCAGCCGCCTTTGCCGCCTCGATGCCGGTCGGGCTGTCCTCGAACACCACGCAATCCGCCGCCGCGACGCCCAGAAGTTTCGCCGCGAGCAGGAAGGGATCCGGGTGCGGCTTGCCCCGGTCGTAATCTTCCGCGCAGACGACAGCATCGAACCACTCCTCGATGCCCAGCGCGCGAAGAGTGGCGACCACCAGTTCGCGATGTCCGCCCGAGGCCACCGCCAGCGGAGTTTTTCCCCGCATCCGCCGCGCGACCTCCACCACCTCCGTCATTGGCAAAACCTCGGGGATCATCTGGAAATAGTATTCCTCCTTGCGCCGCACGACCGCCTGCACATCCATCGCCAAGCCGAACCGCTCGTTCAACGCCCCGACGATGTGTGCCGTCGGCCGACCGCCCCATTCGTAAAAAAGTTCCTCGGGATATTGGCCTCCAAAATCCGCCATCGCCCGCGACCAGGCCCGATAGTGGAGTGGCATATTGTCGGCCAGCGTGCCGTCGCAGTCGAAAATGTAACCGCCAAAATCGCGGGCCGGAATGTCGAGTTTCAAGAAGGAATCGGGTTTCGAGGAAGTGTCTCCAGGTGGAATTGAACCGCCATCTGAGCTTTAGGAGAGCCCTGCTCTATCCATTTGAGCTATGGAGACTTTTAAAAATCTGTTGCGTGCAAATTCTAGGGCGATATTCAGCCAAAAGGTCAAGCTGCATCGCCGATTGGGTATTGTCTAACTTCGCCCACCCGCCCTCGCAAGGTCAAATCCCTGCCCCCTTTGCCAAATCGAGAAAATTCCGCCGAAAGGGTTGACGCCGGATTGATTTTCCCTAATCTCGATCGTCCATCTTATGTCTAGAAAGTGCAGCATCACTGGGGCCAAGCCCGTTCGCGGATCGAAAATCCATCGTCGCGGTCTTGCCAAAAAGAAAGGCGGTATCGGCATGCATGTCACCGCCGTGACCCCTCGCTATTTCCAGCCCAACCTCAAGACCAAGCGCGTCTGGGTGCCCGAGCTGAAAAAATTCGTCACCGTCAAGGCCACCGCCCGCGCCTTCAAAACCCTCTCTAAAAACGGGGCCTACAAGACGCTCGCCGCTGCCGGCCTCGTCAAGTAATACCCCGCCCGCGCGCAGATCATTGCGCCGATCGGATCGCTGGTGACACGCCACGGCCTCCGTGCCATCTTCGGCCATGCCCTTGCTGGAGGTTGAGAATCTTTGCACCTGGTTTCCTGTGCTCGGCGGCGTCATGCGCCGGAAGGTCGGGGACATCCGCGCGGTGGACAATGTCTCGTTCACCATCGAGGCCGGAAAAACCGTCGGCCTCGTGGGTGAAAGTGGCAGCGGCAAGACAACGGTCGGCCGCACGATTCTAAAATTGATCTCCTCCACCTCGGGCCGAGTGAAGTTCGACGGCCGCGAAATCCTCCCTCTTTCGGAACGCGAGTTCCGCCCCCTGCGCCGCCAGATGCAGATGATTTTCCAAGATCCCTTCGGCTCGCTGAATCCCCGTTTCACCATCGGCGAAATTGTGGGCGAGGCCCTCGAGATCCACTTTACCGAAATGTCTCGCGCGGATCGCACAGCGCGCGTGGCGGAGTTGCTCCAACTTGTCGGCCTGCGCGCCGACATGATGCGGCGCTACCCGCATGAATTCAGCGGCGGCCAGCGCCAACGCATCGGCATCGCCCGCGCCCTCGCAGTCGAGCCCCGCTTCATCGTCTGCGACGAGCCGGTCAGCGCGCTTGATGTGAGCGTGCAGGCTCAGATCGTGAATTTGCTTCAGGACATCCAGGAGCAATTCGGGATCGCGTATCTTTTCATCGCACACGACCTCGCCGTGGTGGAACACATCAGCGACCATGTGCTGGTGATGCATCATGGAAAAATTGTGGAGTCCGCCAGCGCCGAGGCTATTTACCACGACCCTAAAAACGACTACACGAAAACCCTTCTCGCCGCCGTGCCGTCGATTGGCTGAATGCACCCGCTCCTCCGAAATTTCCTGCGAATGAACTGGCCGCTCTTCGGCCTGATGGTTGCACTGCTGGCCTATGGCATCTACGCGATCCACAGCGCCACCTGGATGCGCGACCAGGGCTTCGCGAAATCCCAGCTCACCTGGATTCTCGTTTGCACGCCGATGTATTTCTTGATCGCGTTGCTGGACTACCGCTGGGTGCGTTTCGGCTCGATCCCCCTCTACCTGCTCAGCCTCGTGACACTCGCGGCGACCATGTTTTTCGGGGAAAAACGCTTCGGTGCCCGGAGCTGGCTGGACCTTGGTCCCATGAGCTTCCAACCCTCTCAGCTTGCCATCATCGCCGGGATCATGACGCTCGCCCTGTTTCTCTCGAACACCCGGACAATGCCGACTGTGCTGCGCATCCTCTGCTGCGGCGCCATCATCGGCGCGCCGTGGGTGATGATTTTAATCCAGCCCGACCTCGGCTCCTGCATCGTGTGGGTGCCGGTTTTTCTAGCGATGCTGTTCGTCGGCCATGTTCCGAAGCGCTGGTTGATCCTCATGCTGGTGGTGGGTTTGATTTTCGTGCCGCTGGTCGTGCACTTCGGCTTGAAGCCCTACCAATACGCGCGCATCACCACTTTCCTGGATCCCGAGGCCGACCCGCTCGGAGATGGCTGGAACATCACCCAATCCCTCATCGCCATCGGCTCAGGCGGGTGGGTGGGCAAAGGCTACAAGGCCCCGGATTCGCAAAACGCCCTCGGGTTTCTGCCGCATACCATCGTTCACAACGACTTCATTTTTTCCGTGATGGGCGAGCAGCATGGCTTCCTCGGCGGGCTGATTTTGATCTGCGCGTTCATGATTTTGTTTCTGCTCATGCTCGGCATCGCGATGCAGGCGGAGGACGACCTCGGCCGACTGCTAGCTATCGGCATCACCGTGCTGCTTTTCACCCACACCTTCATGAATCTGGGAATGACCATTTCGATCACGCCCATTACCGGCCTGCCGCTTCCGCTCGTGAGCTATGGTGGATCGTTTGTGATGATCACGATGTTGAGTTTCGCGCTCCTTCAAAGCATTTGGATCTACAGACGCACCCTGCGTTGACCTCTGCGCGGGTTGAAATTGCCCGCTGCCGCCGACTTGGTCTACGCTTCCCGATGAAATGAAAAAAATCCTGGTCACCGGCGGCGCCGGCTACATCGGCAGTATTTGCGTCGAGGAACTTCTCAATCGCGGCTACGAGGTCGCGGTGTTCGACAATCTCAGCGAGGGCCACGCCAAGGCGATCGACCCGCGCGCCGACTTCTATCAAGGCGATCTCGCCGACCGCTCGGTCCTGCGCCACGCCTTCGAGCAGGCGAAACCCGAAGCCGTGATGCACTTCGCCGCCAACGCCCTCGTCGGCGAGTCGATGACCAACCCCTCGAAATATTTCCGCAACAATGTCGCCTCCGGCATCAACCTCCTCGACATGGCCGTCGAAGCTGGCGTCAAAAAATTCGTCTTCTCCTCAACCTGCGCGACCTTCGGCATTCCCGACCGCATGCCGCTCGACGAAACGCTCCCCCAACGCCCGATCAATCCCTATGGCGAGTCGAAGCTCATGTTCGAGACCGTCCTCCGCTGGTATGAAAAAATTCACAACCTCTCGTTCGTCGCACTCCGCTACTTCAACGCCGCCGGCGCCTCCGAAAAATTCGGGGAGGACCACCGCATCGAGACCCACCTGATCCCGAATATCCTCAAGGTCGCGCTCGGCCAGAAAGACCATGTCGAAATCTACGGCACCGACTACGAAACGCCCGATGGCACCTGCATCCGCGACTACATCCACATCCTCGACCTTGCGCAGGCCCACATCCTCGCGCTCGGCTCGCCCAAGAGCGATTTCTACAACCTTGGCACCGGCGGTGGCACCTCCGTCCGAGAAGTGATCGAGACCTGCAAACAAGTCACCGGCCGCGACATCAAAGCCATCGAAAAGCCCCGCCGCGCCGGCGATCCCCCTCGCCTCATCGCTGCGTCGGAAAAAATCCGCACCGCCCTCGGCTGGCAGCCCCAATACCAAAACATCCGCGCCATCGTGGAAAGCGCCTGGGCCTGGCATGTGAAAAACCCGAACGGCTACGGCGACTAGGCCAAACGGACCGCGCACATCGATCACTCCCCCGAGAGGATCATCACCATCTGGTTCGCGCAACAAGAGGGGTCAACCTTACCGACCGCCCAGTCTGGCCAACTTGACGAACGGCAGGAACACAATTCCGGAAACCGCCACAGCCGCCTGCGCGGTGAATCCACCCAGCGAGACCAGGGTGGCCGTTCCGGTGGGAACTCCGTAAAACTCGCCGAGCAAGGCGGTGAACAGGGCCTCGCGGAGCCCGAGGCCATAGAGCGCGATCGGAATCATCGTGAGTGTATCCACCACAGGCATGATCGAGAAAATGGTCGCCGCGCCGAGGCCTGTTCCAAAGGCGCACGCACTGAACCAATATCCTAAAAAATGCGCCCCGAGCGATGCACATGAGAGGGCCACGCCAGCCAACATTGCGCCGGGCTGCGCGAGCATGCGGTTGAAAATTTCACCCGACTGCTGCAGGTGAATTCCAAGCCGCGACATTCTCGCCTCCATCCGATCACCCAGCGCAGGAATCGTTGTGGACCACCACATCGCCAGCGCCAGCAAAGCCCCGGAGAGAAAAACCACCGAAGCGATCACGATGCCCTTGGCAAAGCGGCCTTCGAGAAACAGACCATGGTTTGCGGCAAGCGTCCAAGCCAGCGCCGGCACGAGAGCCGCGAGGCCGCAAAACCGGTCTGCCAGCACGGAGAACGCGGCGGCGAGTTTTTTGTCGGGATAGCGGCCGATCACATACAGCGTGCGCATCGCATCTCCTCCGGCCGAACCGGGGAGCCCGAGCGAGTAGAACAACCCGATCGCCGAAAAGGCCACCGCCTCGCGCCAGCGCAGCGGCATCCCAAAAGCCCGAAGCACAATCCACCACCGCGTGGCGCAGAGCACTTCGCTCGCAGCCGCCGCAACAGCCGCCCCGGCGATCCAGTGCCAATCGGCCTCCGCAAGCACCCGTGCTGCGTTGACGCGTAGCGTTTCGTCGCCGAAAAGCCGGATGAGGATGTAGGCGGTCACGCCGAGCTGCAGGGTGGGCAGAAGAAGTTTTTTCATCCGCAAGCCCTGCTTCTAGCACACCCTCCTTGCCGCCGCACCGCCGAAACCCATAAATTCTCCCCATGCGTTTTTTCCCGGCCGCCCTTTTGTTTCTGGCCCTGTCCCTGAGGCTCTCAGCAAGCCTTTCCCCCTCCGCCTATGAGAGCCTCCAGACCAATGCGCCTGAGCATTTGGAAATCCAAATCCTCCTCGCACAGATCGAGCCCTCGGCGGATTCGGGTGTATTTTTCGTTCGCGCCGAGGGCCGTGTCGAGAAGGTTCATCGCAGCCAGTCGGGCCTCAAAGAGGGCGACATTGTTTCGATCACCTACAGCGTGAAGGAATCTCCCAATGGCCAGCCCGCGCGCGGTGAAATTCCCTTTCTCGTCGAGAGCGAACGGCGCGTGGCTTATCTCGAAAACTCCGGTAGGCCCCTGGAGTTCCGCCCCGCCGCCGCCGCGATGAGCTTCGACAATTTCTGAGCCGAACGCTCAGCGCCCGGGCATCGCCTCGAGCACCACGCCTTTCAGATATTCCGTCTCGGGCTGACCCATAACCACCGGGTGATCGAGCGGTTGGCCGATACGGCGGATCAACCGCATGTTGCGCCGGGCATCATTCAACCCCTCGGCGATCGAATCCTCGAACTCGTGGGCGCGCACATGGTGCGAACAGGAAAAGCTCACCAGCACGCCGTTTTTCGAAAGCAGCTTCGCCGCCCGCGCGTGGAGATCACGGTAGCCGCGCAGCGCCTCGGCGATGCGTCCCCTCGCCTTCGTGAAGGACGGAGGATCCAAAATAATCAGGTCGTATTCGGGGCGGTCCGGGCGCTTGAGAAAATCAAACACATCGTCCTGCCGAGATTCCACGGCGACACCATTTCGATCCGCATTCGCGCGGAGTGCGGCAATGCTTTCGGTTCCCGACTCCACCGCCGTGACCGAAGCGGCGCCGGCCTTCGCGCAAGCAAGCGCGAAGCCCCCTTGATTCGAAAAACAATCCAGCACCGCACGGCCCGATGCCATTGCCGCCACGATCCCGTAGGATTCGAGTTGGTCGAGATACAGGCCTGTCTTGTGCCCACCGAGCGGATCGACAAGGAACTTCACCCCCGCGGCCTCGACCTCGATCGCGCCGGGATTTTCTCCGACAAGAACACCCGTCCGCATCTCGAGACCCTCGGCGCCACGCACCGGAGCGTCGTTGCGCTCGATCACGCAGGAGGCCCCCGTGATTTCCGCCAAGACCTGCGCGAGGATTTGGCGGTGACGGTCCATCGCCGCTGTGTTGGTTTGAAGCACCACCACAGGGCCGTAGCGGTCGGCGATCACGCCTGGCAGGCCGTCACTCTCGCTCCAGACCAGCCGGCACAAATCCAGACGGCACCCCGCATGGCGCCGATATTCGACCGCTTGTGAAATCCGACGCTGGAAAAAATCCATATCCAAATCCTGCCGGCGCCTCGAGAACCTGCGGGCGACAATCTGCGAACGGGAATTGAAAATCCCCACGCCGAGGAGTTGGTCGCGCCCGTCCTTGATCGAAACGACATCGCCATCAGCAGGCGCGCCGAAGGTTTTTAAAACCTCGCTGGAATAAACCCAGTCGTGGCCATGCAAAATGCGCGAGCGCGGACGAACAACAATTCCACCCATAAGGCGTCAGTTTTTATCGGACTCGAGGAATTCCCAAGACGAAAAGGTCGCGGCCTGCCCCGCGTAGGCTCCGGCGTCATCGAGCACATTCCACACAATTGCCTGCCGGATGCGAAATCTCCGCCCGGTTCTTGAAATCCGGATGCCCGAGTAGTCGTCGATGAACCCCCTCTCCCGCACGCGCCGGAGAAACTCCGCCCGCTCGCCGCGGTGCATCGGCTCGGCCGTGTGACGCGAGGGGGTTTTCACCAAAGTCTCCCAATCCATTTCCCACAACCCGAGCGCGGTGAGATTCGCGTAATTGAGCAACTGGTCGGCTTCCGCGCCGCCGGAGACCACCACAAACGGGGCCTCAAAAAGCAACCGCGCATCGCGCTCCGCATCGCCCGTGGGCTCGATCAAATGCCGCCCGGTCCAATGATGAAAACTCCTCATCAGCGCCGTGCCGTGCTTCACGAGCCAGTCCTGTTGTTCTTTCCTCAAATCCATGTCGTCCGATGTCGCAAGCCGCAAGGCTTTGAGCTTTGATTTCTCTTGGCCGTGTAATGGTTAATTTCCCATATCGGGAGTGAGCCAGATTTTTTTGAGCTCTTGGACACGGTTGCTCCAAAGCGTGTTCCCCCCCTTGCGGAGTGGGAGTTCGGTGTCCTTGGCGAGTTCGCCGAAGGAGATGCTTGGCATGGCGGATTCCATTTGTTCGGCACATTCGTCAAGGGCGCGGCGGTTCCTGCTGTTGCGCTTGGCGAATTGGCGCTGGGCGAGAATGCGGCCGCTTTCGACTTCGAGGGCTTTTACGGCAATCGCGGCGTCGCTGCGGCTGCGAACGATGTTTTCGGTGATGCCGTAGGCTGTGTTGCTCTCGCGGGTTTGGGTGATGCGGTTTTTGGTGATGCTGACGACGAGGAGGATATCGGCTCCGGCCAGGCGACCGAGGCGCGCCGGCTATTTCCAAGTCTCTGAAGTCGCGTGAGCCTCGGGCTTGGAAAAAATCCAAAAACAACCCGCTTGTCTCGGTGGCGTCGATCCGCTCAGATGCGGGCCATGAAAACCAAACTCCGCGATGTCCCTGGCGGCCCGCCCGCCCTCGGTCCCTACTCGCTCGGCGTTGTTGCCGAGGGGAAATTCGTCTTCGTCTCCGGCATGACGCCATGGGATCCCGCAACGGGAAAGATCGAACGCGGCTCAATCGCCCGCCAGACCGAACTCGTTCTGGAAAATGTGAAGAAGGTCCTCGCCGCCGCTGGCGCTGACTTCCAGAATGTCGTCAGCTCCCGCGTTTATCTCTCGGAACTCACCGCCGAGAATTTCAAGGAGATGAACGAGGTTTACATCCGCTACTTCGGCGACTCCGCGCCCTCGCGCGCGACCATCGGCACGCAACTCCTCGGCTTCGATGTCGAGATCGAGTGCGTGGCCTGTTTGTAAGCCGTCTCATCCCTCCTGCTCGGCCTGAATAGGCGACTCGATCCCTCCGCTAAAAATGAAATCGGCTATGGTTTTGTTGGTGAGCGCCGAGGCCGGCGATTGGGAACTCCTCCGCGTCGCGCTCGGGCCCACCACCGTTCAGCTCGTCACGATCCATGATGTCGTGACAGCTGCGGCCGAAGCGGAAGTCCACCAGCCTGATTTGATTTTGATTGGAACGAAGATTCCGCGCGACCACGCACAGTGGTTGCTGGAACGAATCATGGCTCATTCGACGCTGCGAGCGACCCCAGTGGTTCTGATGTTTTACGAGTCCCGCCGCTCGTGGGTGCTGGAGATGATCAAGCAGGGCCTGCGCTCTTACATTCAGCTACCGCGCGAGAAGGAGGATTTTCGCCGACGGCTCGCGCAGCACTTGCCAGCGGGAGTTTTTGAAATGCACCGGGCGGCGAGTTTGCCGAAGCCGCGTGAGAGTGTTGGCGAAAGGCTCCGCCAGCGCATCGCCAAACGCCAGATCGAAAACGCCGCCGCACTTGCTGGCGAGGAGTCCCACGCCAGCGCCGGCAAGCGGATCATGGTGCTCGAGCAACAATTCACCGAGGAGAGCGGCCTGACGGTGCGCACCTCCTCGCGCGAGATGTCGTTGTTTGAAAAAATCGACGACTACCTCCTGCGCTTCGGCGGCAGCAATTCGCATGTCATCGGAATTTTCATGGGCCTGCTGGTTGACGGAAAAATCCGCGTCGGCTTCCGTTACAACTCCGAACGGCTTTCGCTGGTCGATCCCTCCAACAAAAAAACGCCGGAGGTCGCGATCCAGTTGATCGACGCCCATCTTCGCGAAGCGGAAGCGGCGAACCAACCGGATACTCGAACGCAAAAAATCGCTCTCTGATTTCAGCGGCGGCGGGAGCGTGGAAGAGGGCGATCGGCTCCAAAAACAAATTGGGAGAAGCCCGAAGACTTCTCCCAACTTGTTTTAAAAACCTGTCAGGGACAGGGGGTGATTACTTTTTCTTCACCGCTTTCTTGGCGGCTGGCTTTTTAGCGGCGGCTTTCTTGGCCGGGGCTTTTTTCGCCGGAGCTTTCTTCACCGCTTTTTTGGCGGCTGGCTTCTTGGCGGCGGCTTTCTTGGCTGGGGCCTTTTTGGCCGGAGCTTTCTTGGCGGCTGGTTTCTTGGCAGTAGGCATTAATCTCCCCCCTTTCTTTCCGCAAATGCGGGAAAGTTGTTGTGAAAAAATTGTGAATAACTCACTGGCGCGTGTGAATAAGTTCGGCTCCGAAATGCGTCAACAACTATTTTCGATTTGGTCGAAATTTTTGAAAAATATTTTCGCCGAGGTGGAAGCGCGCTACCCGGCGGCGAGAAGTTTTTTGACCTCTTCGACGATGCCGGAGACTTCCCAAAGGCGTCCGGTGCCCTCGTAGCCGCAGGCGAGCAAACCCTCGCCGGGGCCGATAAACAGG